>NZ_JBATWY010000166.1:0-110366 GCF_049672945.1 Haloferula sp.
TTGTGCATTTGGAAAGTCTCTTCCCGATGTGCAGTGAGCTTTCTTGTCCGGTTTTTGACTGAGTGCCAGCGTAAAGGAATCAACTTTGGAAGCCTCGATGACCATACCCGCGGACTGGCTGTGGAAATTGATCGAGAGCTCGAAAATTTCCTGTTGATACAGCCTCCCTGGTAATCCAACGGATCAACACCTTGGCCGGGTTGACCGGAAGGCGCGCAGGTGCAATCCCTCGTAGCCTCCTCGATCAGCCTCTAGAACACTGCAGTGACACCTGTGAAGATACCAAATCCCGCGCCGGGAATGGGGCTGCCGAAACGGGAGAGTTCGTAGTCGGTATTCGCGAGGTTCTCGACTCTGGCATGAAGCTTGAGGTGCTCGTTCACCTGATAGCTGCCGTAAATCCGGAGCAGCAGGAAGTCGTCAAGAGGAGCTCCGCCGTAGGAACGTTCGTCGAGATAGGTGGCGCCGACTCCGATCAGCAGCTTCTCCGTCGGGCTCCAGTCCAGCGAGGCGGTGGCGGCGTTCTCGGGCTGGTCCTGGAGCGACTCCCCGAGCCAGGTCCAGGCGAGGCGGTAGTTCCAACGATTGTCGCACCACGATCCATTGACCGCTGTTTCCAAGCCCCGCGTCGGGGTGTCGCCCGGGAGGTTGACCGGTGGGGTGGGGAAGGACTGCACCCGATCCTCGATGGAGTTGGCGAACCAGGTGACGGAGACCATGTGGTTCTCCGCGACCACCTGTTCGACTCCGAAGTCCCAACCGATGCTGGTTTCCGCCACGAGATTCGGATTCCCCGCACCGAAGGCAGTGCCGAAGAGATCGAGGAAGGTCGGGGTGCGGAAGGCCTTGCCGATGCCACTGCGGAAGCGGGTGGACTCAAACGCCTGCCACGAGGCACCGATGCGCCAGGTAACCTGGTCGTCGAAGTCGGCGTAGTCTTCCCAGCGGACGACGGCGTCGGTCACGACCGATTCGATCGGCGTCCATTGCCAGCCGAGGTGGATGCCGTAGCGGTCCTGGTCGACGTTGCTGCCGATGGTGTTCGAGAAGTCGCTGCGCTCGAAGAAGGCTCCCGCCAAAATGCTGTGGCAGGGATTGAGCTCGATGGTGTGATCGGTCGACAGGACCGTGCGGTCGAGGTCCGTGCCGAAGTTTCCGAAGCTACTATCATTATCGTAGTTCTCGCGGTAGTGACCGAGGGTGAAGCGTGCGTCCCAACCTTCACGAATACGCGCGTCCGCGTAGATGGTGGCGAGGGCGGCATCGAGGTGGTCGATGTTGGTGCCGAAATTCTGGTATTCAAACCGTGAATCGCTGGCCCGGAAGGTCATGCCGAAGGTCAGGTTTTCGTTTTGAGCCCATTCGAAGCGGAGGGCACCACGTGATTGGTCGAAGTCCTGGCGGATGTCATCGTTGTGGGTGCCATCGTAGCCAAGACCGGCGAACCAAGAGAGCTTGCCCTTTTGTCCTGAGTTCGAGAGGAAGCCGTTGATCGAATCGAAGGAACCGCCTTCAATTCGAAGCCGGGTTCCGGGGGCGTCTTGGTAGCGGGCGGTTTCGAGCCAGATGACGCCGCCAACGGCTTCGCCGCCGTGGATCGCTGCCTGGGGGCCACGCAGGACTTCGATGCGCCCGATGTCTTCGATCCTGGCACTGGCGAAAAAGTTGCCGAGGGGCGCGGTGGAATCACTCAGGCGAATGCCGTCGACGGCAAGTTGTGAGTAGGAAGTGGTCGTTCCCCGGATGAATACCGAACCGACGGCACCCGTTTGACCGGCAGTCGATGTCGAGATCACCCCCGGGACTTCGTTGAGGGCCTGTCGTAGGTCGAGGATGCCGCGGTTTTCGAGATCCTGAGGATCCAGAACCGTGACGGCGGAGGTGGCCTCCGAAGCCTGGCCGGGCATCCGCATGGCGGAGACGATCAGAGCATCGAGTTCCGATTCGACCTCGGCGTGAATGATTCCACCGAGGGTGAAAGCTGAGCCGATGATGAGGCCACAGCGTTGTCTTGCGTTCGTCCGAGGTCCGGACGTCTTGTTGTTTGGCACGTTTGTTCTTGGGTCCATGAACCTGTTTTTCGCAGGTTCTTGAGACAACTCCTCAGGCTGGCAATCTGGCTCATTCTGCTTGCGCAAAACTCACAGTGGCGAAACCGCTCCGGATTCTCACCGGATTCCCCATCAATTTCCTGCCCGTGCGACGGGCCTCCCGAAGGGTGCCGCGTTGTTTTATGCGGCGGCGGGAGAATGATGATCAAAGCGTGGGTGGCAAGGATGAAGAGGAAGGAACAACGAAATCGGGCGAAACTCCGCGAAATTGGAAATGCGAAGGGCCGCGAACCTCTTCTGATGATGCAACGGACCAGAGAAGCGGGCTGTTTCACCCAATGAGATGCTTGCGTGGTCATCAGGGCATTCATTTCAAATCTCTTCCTGAGATTTCTCGGAGTTTCGCGAGATTTCGTTGTTCAACATCGGCACTCGCGAATCGGCAGGCACCATGAAAGGGTCGTTCATGCCGATGCGCCGACACTCCACGGTTGAAACCGATTTCCAGAAAATCGAGATCTGGAAAGCGGAGCGCAGCTGTGAGTTCCGGGTGTCCGGGGCGGTGCATGCCTGGTGGCATGCGGATCGCTTCCTCACAGGACTGGCCTGGGATAATCTGGCGGCGGCGTGCCTGCTCAGGCCGGCCGGTCCTCCGCAGTCGGTCTTGATGCTCGGGTTGGCAGGAGGCACAGCGCTGAGAATTCTACGGCAGTTGTTGCCGGACTGTCGGTTTACCGCGGTCGATATTGATCGCAAGGTGGTCGAGGTGGCGCGCGAGTACATGAAGCTCGATGAGATCGGAATGAAAATGGTTTTCGCGGATGCGTATCAATGGGCTGGTGGACGAAAGGAGCGCTACGATGTGATCATTGACGACTGCTACCTCGCCGGGGACGAGGATGTTTATCGTCCGGAGAAGAAGCCGAGCCGTGGAATTGATATCCTCACCGAATTGCTGGCGCCGGGCGGGCTGTTCCTGACGAACCTCGTGACAGGTGCCGGTCATCGCCGGGTTCAGAGTCGGACACGGGCGGCTTTCAAACGCCGCTTCGAACAGGTCCGGTCGGTCACCACTCCGGACAGTCTGAATGAAACGCTCGTCGGCGGAGATGACATTCTCGCGGGATCCTGTCTGCGGCAGTGGGAAGAGCGATTCGCGAAAAAGAAGGATCTCGAAATGTGGAGGCGCCTGAAAGTGCGGGGCGTGCAGGTCAGATCAGCAAAGGCAACTCGGTCTTGACGATTTGCTGGCGAGGTTTGGCAAGAATGGTGTCGATCGTGGTGATGAGATCAAGCGTCGGGACGGAGTTCCCATCGAGGAAAGATCGGAGCTCACGAGACCATTCGTCCGGGGATCTTCCCTCCTTCTGGCTGAGAATCATGGCGGTCTCCGTCAAACGTCCACTGATGGCAAGCTGCTTGCGGGTGCGGTGCAGCCAGCGACTCAAGTAAGGTTTGGTGGGCTTGTGCTGCACGGATGAACACTGATTGATTCGGCTTTTCTTGCAAGGTCAAAAACGGGGGGCGGAGACCAGGGCGATCAAGCCAGGGAAGAAATCGGACCAGGATGGATAGGATAGGTCGGATGAAAGCAACGGAATCTGATCATCTTGATGAGTGAGCTCCGATTCTGGCCTAAAACTGGGGACAATGACTCCAGAATCCTACCCATCCTATCCATCTTGGTCCGAAAAAACTCAATGGGAGCTGGATTTTCCCCTAACTTGATCGCCCTAGGTCGGAGACGTCTTGAGGCCTGAGGATCGGTCTTGAATGCTAACCCGGAACGCTGCTAGGAAAGATCAATCCGATTTTCCTGCTCCTGATGATTCGTTTCTCGCTTCTGACTTTCTTGTCCCTGCTGCCGACCTTGTCCCTTGCGGATCCGGTCTTTGAGGAGAAACGGGGTCTGGTGGTGATCGAAGCGGAGTCGACGGGTTCGCGTCTTGGGGATTGGAAAAAGAAGACGGATGTGCCTGACTTTGAGGGCGAATGCCACCTGGAGTTTACGGGGAATCAGACGATCAGCGGGCCTCCCGAGTCTCCGTTGAAGTACAAGTTCAGGATTTCCAAGGAAGGGAATTACACCCTGACCATCCGCGCGAGGAAACGGCTTGAGACCAAGAGGGAGGATATTTCGAACGATTGCTACGTGGCGCTGGAAGGCGACTTTGAAGCTGGTGGCGAGGCACCCTTAAAGGTCCTCAAGAGTGACACCAAAATGTTTGGTGGGAGTGCGGAGGGATGGGGATGGGCGATCAGTCTGGATGCGAATCACGAGAAGTTTCCCCCGGTCTACAAACTCAAAGCGGGCGAGACTTATGAACTGACGATCCACGGGCGTTCCAAGAATTTCAATATCGACCGGATCATTTTCTATCATGAGTCCCTTGATCGCCGGGAAGTGCAGAACAAGAAGCTGGATGAGAGCAAAGTGGTGGAGGAAGGCTTGGTGGTGACTCCTGCGCGGGTCACCCGGCGTCTAACAGATCGCGAGGGGCGGGTGGTGGAAGCGCAGTTGGTCGAAGTTGATGGGATGACCGTGGTCGTCATCGTCGGCAGTCGTCGGCATCGGATTGAGGTCGAGACGCTTTCGGATGAAGATCAGCTCTTCATCAGCAGCTGGTGGGCTGGCGAGGAGTGAGAATATGGAGACGGACTTTGAAAGTCCGTGGTGCGTAGGGAGGAGACGCTGAATCGCGGGGCCTTGTCCTGTGGGCGGTTGATTGTCCTGGGGTGGGGCAGAAGGAGTTGCAAACTCCTTCTCCGTATTGGTGCCGCCTTCTATTTTATCAGGGCGACGGCCATGGCGGCGATGCCTTCCTGGCGACCGATGGCTCCTAACAACTCGTTGGTCGTGGCCTTGATGCCGATGCGTTCCGGTGCGAGACCGAGGGCGGCGCCGATCTTCTGCTGCATGGCTTCGCGGTGAGGCAGGACCTTGGGGGCTTCGGCGACGAGGGTGGAGTCGATGTTGACCAGCTCATGGCCCTGCTCGCGAATGAGTGCGGCGGCTTTCTCGAGGATCTTGAGTGAATTGATGTCCTTGCAGGCGGGGTCACCTGGTGGAAACCAATGGCCGATGTCGGGCAAGCCGAGAGTGCCGAGGATGGCGTCGGCGATAGCGTGGCTGAGGACATCAGCATCGGAGTGGCCGTCGAGACCGTGAGTGTGGGGAATCTCCACACCCCCGAGAATCAGAGGGCGGCCTTCCTTGAAGCGGTGGATGTCGTAGCCGAAGCCGATCATGAGGGGAGGGTGGGATATCGAAGATGGGGTGTCGATGCTGGGGTTCTGGAGGAAGAGTTGAGAACAACGAAATCGCGCGAAAAGACGCGAAATTTTTTGAGTTGGAATTCGTGGGATCGATGGTCCTCAGAGGATTTCCTCGATGGGGATCTTGCCGTTGGTGGCGACGATCGACCAGACGTTGTCTTTGCCGACCGGGGTGAGTTCGACTTTTCCTCCGCCGGCTTCGACGAGGAGTTTGCCGGCGGCGATGTCCCAGAGGGAGATGCGTGATTCGATGTAGGCATCGAGTCGGCCGGTGGCGACGTAGGCGAGGCCGAGGGCGGCGGAGCCCATCATGCGCATTTTGCGGGCGCGGAGGGAGGCTTTGCGGAAACGTTCGAGGCCGATCTTGAGGGATTCCTCGTCTTTGCCGCAACCGATGAAGAGGATGGATTCCTCGAGTTTTTCGCGCTTGCTGCAGGAGACGGGTCGACCATCGAGCAGGGGCTGGCCACCTTTTTCGACGGTCCATGTTTCGCCGGCGATGGGATCGTGGATGACGCCGACGACGATGTCGTCATCGACGCGCAGGGCGATGGAGACGCAGAAGTGGGGAATGCCGTAGAAGAAGTTTACGGTGCCATCGATGGGATCGACGATCCACTGGCGGCTGGAGCTTTGGTCGCCGCTGATGCCTTCTTCGCCGAAGAAGGCGTCGTTGGGGTTGGCACCGATGAGGATGCCTTCGATGAGGTCCTGGGATTCCTTGTCGAGGGCGAGCTTGATGTCGTGGTGAAGGGCTTCGTCGACGGTCTTTTCGCTGTGGAAATTGGCGCTGAGGAGTTTGCCGGCTTCTTTGGCGGCGTGGACGGCGAGTTCGAGGTCGGTCATGGAGGGGAGTGAGAAGGGCGAAGTGCCGGGTGGCAAGTGGTGAGTGGGGGAAATTGAAACGCCAAGTCGCCAAGGACGCCAAGTTTGAAGGATCTGCGGAGGGGGGCTCCATCTCCGGCTTCTGAGGGTTGATGAGGAGGACAGGATTGTCCTCCCTCCTTAGGCTCCTGCTGTGAGGAGCTCGATTTCGCGGACGATTCTGGGGGCGAGGTGGTGCTTTTCGTCTTCCAGAAGGGGCTCGCTGTGGGCGGGGTAAACGAGGAGGATCTGATTGCGGTCGGAATCGAAGCCGATGCCGGGTTGGGAGACGTCGTTGGCGATGACGAGGTCGCAGCCTTTTCTGTGGAGTTTTTCGCGTGCGTTGGTTTCGAGATTCTCCGTTTCGGCGGCAAATCCTACTAGGACTCCCGTAAATGAGAATTTCCCGCGGGCGGAGCCGAGGATGTCGGGGTTCCTGACGAGTTCGAGGGTGAGGGTGTCACCGTGCTTTTTGATTTTCTGCTCGGAGATCGAGGCAGGGCGGTAGTCGGCGACGGCGGCGGCGAAGACGGCGGTGTCCATGCGGCCGATGTGATGCTCGACCGCGGAGAACATTTCTGCCGCGGATTCGACGGGGATGAGGTCGACGCCATCGGGGATGTCGAGCTTGGTGGGTCCGGAGATAAGCAGCACCTGGTGGCCGGCTTCGGCGAAGGCCGATGCCAGCGCGTAGCCCATCTTGCCGGACGAGCGGTTGGTGAGGTAGCGAACGGGGTCGAGTGGTTCGCGGGTGGGGCCGGCGGTGATGAGGACATTCATGGGTTGATGATGCTCGCGGCAAGGGGCCTTGATGGTTCCTACTCGTCGTCCTTCGGTTGATCCTTGGTGAGTTCCTTGTAAATGGCATCCGCCTGGGATTTGGACTCAGGTGAGAGGAGTGCTTCGATTTGGGTGAGCAGTTCCTTGGCGGCCTCGTCGCCACGGTCGACCCCGATCTTGGCCAAGGCCCATGCTTTTGGAATGTTTTGTTCCGTGCCTTTGCCTTGGGCGTTCATCCGCGCGAGAGCCGTGGCGGCTTCGGCGTGGCCCTGATTTGCGGCGAGGGTGTAGAGCTCGCCGGCATTGGCAAAGTTGAACGCAACGCCGATTCCGCCTTCGAAGAGGGTGGCGAGGTTGTGTTGCGCGGGGGCGAAGCCTGCTTTGGCAGCATCGGTGAACCAGGCCGCGGCGGCCTTTTTATCGGCCGCACCGAAATTTCCCGAGAGATAGAAGAGTGCCAGTTCGTTCATTGCCTGGGGGAGGCCTCCTTCTGCGGCGATGAGGAGCTGGGAGTAGATGGCGGCGATGTTTGGTTCCTTTTCCTTCGAGAGGAGTGTGGCGAGTTCGAGTGCCGCGCGTGGGTGTCCGGCGGTGGAGGCTTTGTTGAGCCATTCGAGACCCATCGTCGGGCTGGCATCGACCCCTTTGCCATTGAAGAAGAAGATGCCGGTGCGGAGCATGCATTCGAGCTGTCCGGCGTTGGCTCCATTGAGGTAGGTTTTGAAGGCGGCTTTGTCGTCTTTGGTAACGTTCTCTTCAAAGTCTCCGAGGGCGAGATAGGCGTCGATCATTCCCAGCTCGATTCCCTTGTTGAGCCACTTCCGTCCTTCTTCAGGTTGGCGGATGGACTCCGCGCCATTGAGGAGCATGGATCCGAGGGGAAGAAAGGCCCGCTGATCCTTGTTCTCGGCCGCCTTGCGGTAGAGCTTGATGGCCTCCTCCGCATCGACCTTGTCGGGGTAACCGAAAGCGCCGCTGCGGAATCTTGCGAGGAGGATGAGCGAGTCCGAGTCGCCGGCTTCGGCGGCGCCGGTCCACCACTCGAGGGCCTTATCGGGATCCGGCTTTTCGCTAAGCAGGCCGCGAAGCCATGCTTCTCCGAGAATCCGGCTGGCGGCACCTTTGTCGGTCTTGGCGGCTTCTTCCAGCGACTCTCTTCCCAATTGTCGGTCGGCTTCGATGGGCGAGTTCAGAAGGATGAGGGCGCGGCGATAGGAGGCTTCCTGGTGACCGGCCTTGGCGGCTTTCTGATAGTAATCGAGGGCCTTTTCGCGCGATGCCTCGACTCCCTGTCCGGTTTCTGCCGCGAATCCCAGAAGGAAAAGAGCATCTTGGTCTCCTTCCTCGGCCAGAGGGGTGGCGATCTTGATCGCCTCTTGGTGCTGGCCCTTTTGGAAGGCTTCCAGTGCGGGTTTCAGCGGGCCTTCCTCGATGCTCGGTGCGACAGAGGTATCCTGAGCCAGAGTGGCACCAAAGGTCAGTACGAGGGAAAACAGGACGGGGAAACAGCGGGTCATGCCCCAAGGGAACTCAACCTGTTGTGCGAAGTCCAGACGAGATGGCGTTGATGGAGAGCAGGAGTTTGGGGAAGAGGGCTTCGGCCTCGCTTTCCTTTCCTGAGGCAATGAGGGCGCGCCAATCCTTGAGGAGCTGAATCTGCTGGCGGTGGAGGACGCGCAGTGGGGCTTCGCGAATTTCGAGGGTCTTGGCCATGCGTGGGCGGCGCTCGGCCATGTGGCCATCGAAGAGCTCGGCCAGGAGGTCGCGGGTGCGTTCGAATTCGGCGATGATGATTCCCATGAAGCGGGCTCGCAGGTCGCTGTCGGTGACGAGTTCCGCGTAGGCCTTCATGAAGTCGAGGTTGGCGGAGGCGAGGTTGGTTTCGACGTTGGTCAGGGTGTAGCCGAGGAAGGTGGATTGTCTGACGGCTTCCTTGAAGGCCTCGAAGCGTTCGGGGCTGTCGGTCTTGAGGTGCTGGAGGGCGGATCCGACGCCGAACCAGCCGGGGAGGTAGAAGCGTGCCTGGGTCCACGAGAAGACCCAGGGGATCGCGCGCAGGTCGGCGATGGAGTGGCCTTTCTTGCCGGTGCGGCGTGCGGGGCGTGAGCCGATGCGGGAGTTTTCCAAGGCGTCGATCGGAGTGACCTGGCGATAGAAGTCGATGAAGCCTTCGGAGCGGATCAGGTTCTGATACGCTTTCTGGCTGACTTTGGTGAGTTCGGGCAGGAAAGCTTTGGCGGGTTCTTCTCCGGGGCTCGGCAGGCGGTGGGTGGCGGTGGTGATCGCGGCGCCGGCGACGAGGAGTTCGAGATTGAAAGTGGCGTTGGCGGGATTGGCGTATTTCTGGCCGATTGTTTCGCCCTGCTCGGTCATGCGGAAGCCGCCGGCGAGTGAGCCGTGAGGGAGGGCGGCCATGAACCAATGAGTTGGGCCCGCGCCGCGTGAGATGGTGCCGCCACGGCCGTGGAAGAAGCGAAGTTTGACGCCGTGCCGCTTGCCGACTTCGGTGAGGTTTTCCTCGGCCTCATGGAGTGCCCAGGCGGCGGAAAGGATGCCGCAGTCTTTGTTCGAGTCCGAGTAGCCGAGCATGACCTGCTGGCAGTCGGCATGCTGGCGCTTGACGACGGGATGGTCGAGGAAGGCATTGAGAATACCGGGTGCGTTCTCGAGGTCGTCGATGGTTTCGAAAAGCGGGACGACTTCCATCGGGCAGACGGGGCCTTCGGGAGTAGCCTCCATGAGTCCGGCTTCGCGGGCGAGGAGGAAGACGCCTAACAGGTCGGATAGCTGTCGGGTCATGGAGACGATGAGCGAGCCGAGGCCATCATGACCGTGCTGGTTGAGGTGGTCGGCGAAGACGCGGTAGGAGTCGAGCACGAGGTCGGCTTCGGTGCCGGCGCTGGCGGTGTCGTGGAGGAAGGGGCGTGCGGATTGGAGTTCTTCGTTGAGGAATTCGAGGCGCTTTTCCTCGGGCCAGTTGCCGTAGTTTGCGCCGTCGGGAATACTGGCGGCTTCGAGGAGCTGGGAGATGGCCTTGTCGTGGAACTCGGAGTTCTGGCGGATGTCGAGTGTCGCGAGGTGGAAGCCGAAGATGTCGAGTTTTTGTCGAATCGGACGAATGTACTGTTCTTCGATGAGCGTGCAGCCGGTGGCGCGGATGCTTTCGGAAAGCAGGTCGAGATCCGCGGCCATCATTTCCTTCGACTGATAACCGGGGCCGCCCTCGATTTGTTTTTTCATGCGAGCGGCCATCAGCGACACGAGGTGACGCCATGGTTCCTCGTGGAAGCGGTCGCGGAGTTCGTGGGCCGTGACTTCCTCGTCGATGGTGAAGGAGAGTTCGTCGATCCGGTTCTCGAGTTCTTCGGAGACGGGATTCAGATGGGAGGAAAGTGTGAGCTGGGTTCCGAGGACTTCGAGTTCACGGTGGAGGAGTTGGAAGGCGCCGCGACGAAGGTGATCGAGAGCCTTGGCGGTCACTTCCGGGGTGACGAGCGGGTGGCCATCGCGGTCGCCACCGATCCAGGTGCCGAAGGAAAGGCGTGGGATGTAGCCAGCGGAGCGGAGTTCGGAGAATGGGAAACCCGCTTCGCGCCAGGCTTCGGTGAAGTGGAGGTCGAGGCGGTCGAGGGCGTTCGGGAAGAGGTCGCGGAGGTAGTGGATCGCATCGCGCAACTCGCGGAAGATGTCCGGGCGGACGACGTGGATTTCTCCGGTGCGCCAGAGGGTTTCCATGGCCGTGACGACGCGTTCGCGGGTGCGGCGTTTTTCGCGGTCGGTGTATTTTTGATTCTCAGTGCGGGCGAGCAGTTCGTAGAGCGCGCGGTGGCGCTCGCGGACGGAGCCGCGCTTGGCCTCGGTCGGGTGGGCGGTGAGGACGGGTTGGACGTCGACTTCGCCGAGCACATCGACGATTTCCTTCGGCGAGAAGCCGAGGTCGGAGAGATCCTTGAGTGCGCGGGGCCAGAGGCCGCGGATGGAAGTGCTACCGAGGGCCTTTTCGCGTTCGCGGCGGATGGCGGAAGCGACGCGTTCCTCGACCATGTTGAGGAGTTGGAAGCCGATGGAGTAGAGCTGCTGGGTGCCTTCCGGAGGATTGCCATCGGGCACTTCGCCGGACCACGGGAGGTAGGGAATGAGTTCGGTTTCGCCGAGGCTTTCGAGGGCTTCGGCGAGGCAACCGGTGAGATAGGTGAGTTTCTCATCGATCAATTCGAAGCCTTCGCTGCGGAGCTGCTCGCGGGTGGGGGTGGTGGTTGGGATGCTCATCGGCGGCGGCAGTGAAGCAGGGGGAGTGCCGGGAGCAAATCAGGATTTTGGGAAAGCGATGGAAGGCACCGCAAGGCGATCAGGCTAGGGAAGAAATCGGACCAGGATGGAAAGGATACATAGGATGAAGGTCACGAAATCCAACCATCTTGATGTCGGTTAACATGATCGAGCCCTATCGCTCGCCCGAAACGGTGGACAATGGCTCAAAAATGCTCCCCATCCGATCCATCATGGTCGGAGAAAATTTCAGCGGATGCCCGTTTTCTCCTGAACTTGATCGCCTTGGAAGTCGCCGCTTTGCTTCCCGCTTGACGCTGCCGGGCGGCGGGTGGTTCTTTCCCGCTGCGATGCTTCATCAGGTCCTCAAGTCCAAAATTTACAAGGCGGTGACGACGGATTCGATCGTCGAATACGAGGGCAGCATCGAGATTCCGCGGGATCTGATGGAAGCTGCCGGCTTGTGGGAGGGGGAAAAAGTGCTGGTGGCGTCGCTTGATTCAGCGGCCCGGCTGGAGACCTACGTGCTTGCCGGAGAGGCGGGGACCGGGCGGATTTTGGTGAATGGCGGCGCGGCCCATCGGATCAAAAAGGGGGAACGTCTGACCATCATGGCCTTCGGTCTCGCGGAAATGCCGGTGGTGCCGAAGAAGATCGTTCTCGACGCTGAAAACCGGATTGAGCGAAGCGGTCGCTGAGGAATCCCCGGTTTTCCGGGATTTTCCCCAAAAAAAGCGGCCGAAAACCTCGCTTTACAAGGGGGGAAGCCTCTGACAGTTTCCCGCCCCCATGATTCTAGCGAACGTCGACTGGCTCTCAATCAGCATCACTTTGTTGCTGATCGTCTTTGTGATCACCTGCTTGCTGATGAGCACGCTGATCCTGATGCAGCGGCCCAAACAGGAAGGCCTTGGTGCGGCATTTGGCTCGGGAATGACTGATCAGATGTTTGGTGCGCGGACGACCAATGTGCTGCAGCGCGGCACCGTGTATCTCGCGTCGCTGTTCTTTGTCCTGACGATCACTCTGGCCATTCTCTTTGCCCGCAAGAACGAGCGGCAGTACTCCTTGAAAAAGGACGAGCCGGTTGTCGTGGTTGAAGAAGTGGTCGAGGAAACTCCCGCGCTGGAAGAAGAGGCTCCCGCACCTTCGCTCGAAGACGAACTTGAGTCGACTCCGGTCGATGCTGGCGAAAGCTCCGAGACGGACGCGCCTCCAGCTGCGGAAGAAACTCCGGCGGCTGAGGAAACTCCGGCTGCGGAAGAGACTCCGGCGGCTGAGGAAACTCCAGCTGCGGAAGAGACTCCGGCAGTTGAAGGGTCTTCGACCGAAGCCGAGGACAAGTAACCGGCACTGGTTCTTTTCTTGAGGAAAGGGAAAGGACGAGGGCTGCGATTGAAATCGCTTATCTCCCGACGGGATGAAGGACGATTCGACGCAGCCAAAAGGAAAGTCTCCGGGTGTCAATGAACAGCCGGTGTGGGCGCGTCCTGAAGCGTTCGCCGTGGCGGATGCCGGTTGGGGCTGGGTTGATCGTAAGGGAGTGCGCCATTCGTGCGAATCATTCGAGGGCTTGTCTTCAGCGATTGTTGAAGATGCCGGGGCGCAAGTCGACCTGGTGTGGACGCCGGCATGTGACTATCTGGTCTTGCCGGAAGAACTTCCGGAGCTGCATCCGGCGATGAGGGATGCCCGTATCCGCTGGGCACAGTGGGAGATCGAAGAGGGTCGCAAGCAGACCATGATCTTTGGAGCCTTTCTATTGGGTTTTGTGGTTTTCTCAGTGATAAGCCGGAGGGAGCTGCTCGCCTTCGGGCCGGTCGGGCTCGCTTTGCTGCTGCTGGTGGCTTTTGGTTTGGTTCCCTGGTATCAGGGACGGAAGCGATGGCAGCGGGCGCAATCCCGCGCGCTGGTGACGAGTGCCAAGGATCTCGATGAAATCCGATTTGAGACCTGGCTCACCCACCAGAAGACGCCCTTCACGAAATGGCTGTTAGGACTTATCGCTGTGGTCGGTTTGTGCCAGTGGTTGGGTGCGGGGAGCCTTTCGGCGTCGGTGGAAGCGGCGGGTCTGATCAAAGTCAACGGCCGCGCGACGGATTGGTGGCGTCTGCTGACATCCCCTTTTCTCCACGGACACTGGATTCACTTTTTGATGAATGCTTCCGCGCTGCTTTATCTTTGCCGGCGGATGGAAGTTCTGGCGCGCTGGCCTCATGTTGCGGCGGTCTTCTTGATGGCGGCGTGGGTGGGTGGTGAGGCTTCGGCAAGGTTTGTGGCGGGACCATCGGTGGGTGCGTCGGGGGGATTGATGGGGGTCCTCGGCTTTCTGTTAGTCTTCGAGTTTTTTCATCGGGCACTGGTTCCCGAGACGGCGACCCGGCGATTGTTGGCGGGTGTGATTCTTACCGGGGTGATCGGCGTGATCGGATTCCGGTTGATTGACAATGCCGCGCATGTCGGTGGCCTGGTGGCAGGCATGGTTTACGCCTTCGCCCTGTTTCCGAAGTCGGACTCGGCACGCCGTCCGAGGGAAACGGGCCCGGATCGTCTGGTGGGAATCGTGGCTTTCGGAGTGCTGGTGCTCTCGGCCGCCTGGGCTTGCGTGAAGTTGATCGGGTAGTGGTGGGCAAGGACTGGCGACCCGAGTCTGGCTTGGCCTTACTGCTCTTTCCAGCCGGGATACTTTCGATTCAGCTCCTCGCGGTAGCGCGCGGCGGTGTCGAGTTGGCCATCTTTTTCAAGGGCCCCGATCAGTCGCGTCAAAGCCTGCGGCTTCACCACTTGATCGCCGTCTGCCATCAGCTGAACCGGCAGGACATAGGAACGGATGGCCTCCTTGATGTTGCCTTGGGCTTCGAAGATTTCCCCGCGGAGCATGTGCAAGCTGGCGCCAACGCGTCCTTCGGGTCGCAGGGCGAGACCTTCTTCGACGGCCACCATGGCTTCGTCGTAACGCTTGAGCATGTAGAGCGAGCGGCCCTTGCCATTGAGGCAGTCGGCTTGCCAGGCGGGATCGGATTCCTGTTCGAGGGCGTGATTAACCGCAATCAGGGCACCGGTAGGATCGCCGGATTCGTTGCGAGCCTTTCCGAGGAATCGCCAGACTTCCTTGGGAGCGAGCTCGGGATTTTCGCCGTCCGCAATGAGGTCATAAAAGCGGGCAGCGTTGACGAAATCCCTTCGGTTGAAGGCTTGGTCGGCTGCCCAGCGAATGAGTTGGTCGGGAAGGCTGAGGGCGTAACCCTTGGTGATGGCAACTTCGAGTTCGGGAATCAGCTCGTCGGGCTTTTTCAGTGAGAGATGCACCAGGCAGAGCAGCAGGCCGGCATGCTTCTCGTAGTATTTGGGCGAGAGTTCGCGTGCCTTTTCGAGATAGGGAATGGACTCGGCCCCGCGGTTCCTTTTGACCATCGCCCAGCCGGCCCAGTAGCTCGCCTTGGCGACGGCGTCACTGTCCGGATCGGGGACTTCTTTGAGGAAAGCGAGGTAGTAGTTGATCATCGCATCCAGCTCGTTCTGCTGTTTGCTGATGTCGGCGCTTTCGAGGTAGGCGATGGTTAGAAGTTTGTAGTCCTTGGTGGTATCAATGATTTGCTGGAAGTCGGCAATCGCGAGGCCGGGCTGACCGGTCTGGGCGTAGGCGGACCCGCGAGTGGCGCGAGCGAGCGGCACCCGCTCGTCGTCGGGAAACTTGGTGATGAAATCGGTGAGGGATTTGATCGCTCCTTCTGGGTCGTTGGCATCGGCGAGACAACGGCCACGTTGGTAGAGCATGCCGCGACGATTCTTCGCCGAGAGTTTGGTGGGATCGATGTCGCGATAGACGTCGGCAGCTTCGGTGGGGTTGCCGTCGGCGAAGAGTGTCTCCGCTTTCATCAACAGGGCGGTGTGGATCTTGGGGTCGCGCGGGTGCTTCTTGCGGTAGAGTTCGAGAAAGGCATCGACCTGATCGAGGACATGGCGACCCTCGATGCGATAGAAGCAGAGCAGGCGGAAGTAGGAGGCGTCGAAGGCGTAGCTGGGATCCGGAAGCGTGAGTCGCTCGATCGCTCGGAAAAGCGGCATGGCATCGGCATTGCGATCGAGCATCATGTAGGATCGCGCGCCGAGCATCAGGCGTTTCGCTTCGCGCTCGCCGCTGGTCGGGGTGCTGCTCTGGCTGAAGATCTTGACCACTTCCTGGTAGCGTTTTTGGTCGAAGCGCGCCGCCATCAGGGCGATTTGGGCGTCCGGCCGGAAATCCTCCATGCCAGGCGTGCGCAGGATGAGGTTGAAATACTTGTCCGAGAGTTCGGCATCGCCGAGGCGGGCGGCGACGGCACCGGCTTCAAGCGCGGCCTTGCCACGGATGTCGGGAGTGGAGGCGGAGACCGCGACCTTTCCCAACATTTGCAGTGCTTCTTCAAGTCGCCCGTCCTTGGCGTACAGGCTGCCGAGTGCCACTTCAGCTCTCGAGGTGTAGCCACTGTTTGCTTCGGGATCGTCGAGTAGCTGACGGTAAAAGGCGATCGCCCGGCGGTCCTGATTCAGCATTTCGTAGCTCTGGGCGGCGTAGAATTGTCCGCGCTGGCGATCGGATGGCTTGGTGGCGATGACGGCGAGCTTTTCGAAGAGGGTCGCTGCCAGGGCGTATTGGCGGTTGTTGTAGTGGTCGGCGGCGAGGCTGTAGGCAGCGGCTGCGGCGTAGCGGCCTTTGCCGAAACGGTTGAGCAGAGTGTGGAAGCAGCGCTTGGCATCGTCGGGGCGACCGATGGCGCGGTACGATTGACCGAGATACCACCAGGCGGCCTCGGTGTTGTAGTGGGTCGGGTATTCGCCGATGTAGCGGCTGAAGATTTCGGCGGCCCGGCCGTAGAGCTCGAACTGGGTCGGGCCGTTGGTGCGCTTGGCTGACTCGTAGACGTTGCGTCCGTGTTGGAACCAGTCCTGGCCGACATCGCGCTGAAGGCTGGGGTCCACGGGGACAGCCCGTGGCGGTTCTTGGGCCATCAGAATGGCGGGAACCAGAAAAAGGAGAGCGAGGAGGCGCATGGCGGAATTGTCTTTCGCTGGCGGGCTTTTGCAAGCCGGGGGACCGCCGCTTGGTCAGGGAGCGTCGGCCGGAGGCGGACTTGTGCGAGAAACATCGCTGATCCCAGCATTTGCACAAGCATCGAGGGGTCCCGGCACCCTGTTTTCTGCCCCTGCTGCCGCGATTTTCCGTTCGGTCCGCTAGAAAGAAGGGGTCACCTCGGATGGACCATCAGGGCTTGGAATCTTGGGTAGGGTGTCGAGCAGTTCTTCCTTTTGCTCGTCGTAGTGCCGTTTGAGATAGATCGCGCTGCCGATGGCCAGCACGACGAACAGCACGATGCCGACGATCAGGAGAATGCTGGCCCGCATGGAATTTGGGGCGAATCAACCGCCTTCAGTGGGCCGCTGGGTGGCGAAGGAGATGTTCCAGATGCCGGACTTCTGGCAGATGTCGATGACTTCGACGATTTCCTGAAAGGGGGTGGCGGAATCTCCACGGACGCGCACCGGCTGGTTCTTGTGCTGGGCGGCAATGGCGCTGAGGGTTTCAGCGAGGGCGGCTTTGGTTTTGGTTTCGCCCCAGACGGAAACGGTGCCATCGGCGCGCACGTTGAGGACGATTTCGCCAAGAACCCGTTGAGGGTCCGCGCCTTCTTCGGAGGTGGGCACCGCGATTTTGAGGTCCATTTCGTCGCGCGAGAACTGCCAGGTGACGATGAAGAAAATCAGCAGCAGGAACACGATGTCGATCATCGGTGCCATCTGCATCGCCGCAGGTTGCGGCTCTCGATTCTGAAATTTCATCAGATGCCGTGGAGGTCGGGGCGGTCGTCAGTCAGGGGTGATTGAATCGGCATGCTGTAGTCGTCCGGCTGGCGGGGCGCCGCAGCTTGGCCGAGCTGCGGAGTACTCAGCTTGAGTTGAGCCTGAAGCATCGCCATCAGGTGGGTGCTGGCCGCTTCGAGTTCGGACACGTATTTCTGAACCCGACCGCGAAAGATTGAGTAGAAGACCAAGGCGGGAATGCCGACCACCAGCCCGGTGGCAGTCGTGACCAGTGCTTCGGAAACGCCACCAGCAAGCTCCATTTGCTTCACGCCTTCAAAGCTGCCCTGGGAGATGGAGAGGAACGACTTGATCATGCCGAGGACGGTACCGAGCAGACCGACCATGGGCGCGATTGATCCAATGTCAGCCAGGTAAGTGATCCGGGAGCTCAGCATTCCGGCCTGCCGCGAACCTTCGGACTCGGCGATTTCGCGCACCTCGCTGAACGAGGATCCGCGGTTCTTGGTCATGAACTCGATGCTCTTCTGCGTGATCCGGGCCATGCACTGATTCTGGCGATGGCAGTAGCCGATCAGGCCGACGAAGTCGCGTTTGCGGATCATCGCCTCGGCGGTGTTCATGAAGCGGTCGCTGACCACCGCGTTGCGGCGGATGGTCATCAGGTAGAGAAGGATCAGCACCATCGCGACGACTGACAGCAGGCCGAGCGGAAACATCATCGGGCCGCCCTTTTCGACGATCTCCATGAAATCGAGCTGCTTGGTGGCAGACTCGGCCTCCTCGGCGGCAAAAGCGCTGACGGGTGACAGCAAAGCCGCTGCGATAAGGAATCGGTGCCAATTCATGTAGTTGGGAGATCTTAACTGAACGGTGCGACAAGGCAAGAGCGGGGGAGGGAGTCCGCTGCGGAGCTCGGTTCTCCTGCATTCTAGCGGCAAGGGAAGCGATTTTCGCGTTTGGATTTCCCCAATTGTGGGTTCTGGTGGGGGAAAGCAAGTGGCCGTTGATCTGAAAGAGAAGCTGCGAGGCGTTTCGCACAAACCGGGGGTCTACCTGATGAAGGACCGTCTCGGATCGATCATCTATGTCGGCAAGGCGCGGGATTTGAAAAAACGGTTGTCATCGTATTTCATGGCCTCGCGCAAAACACGGGCCGATCTCAAGACGCGTGCGCTGATCGACACGATCGTTGATTTTGAAATTCACGAAGTCCGCAATGAAGCCGAGGCGCTGCTGCTCGAGGGGAAGCTGATCAAGGACTACCGTCCGCGCTACAACGTGGCCTTTCGCGACGACAAGCGCTTCCTGTTGGTGAAGTTGAAGCGCGATGACCCCTGGCCGCGCTTTCAGATGACGCGGATGAAGAAGGACGACGGCTCTCGTTACTTCGGGCCGTTCGCTCATTCGGGTGCATTGAAGGCAACCATTGAGTGGCTGAACCGTCGCTTGGGATTGAGGACCTGCCGGGCGAGGGTCCCGGGCGAGTCGGAATACAAGCACTGCCACGCCGATGTCATCCGCAATTGTTCGGCTCCTTGTGTGGATCGGATTTCGCGTGAGGACTATCTCGAGCGGGTCGACGAAGCTTGCAGGATTCTCGAAGGGAAGGGGCGGCGCGAATTGTTTGACGAGTTGGAGACCGACATGCAGAAGGCGGCGGGAACGATGAACTTCGAGAAGGCGGCGCTACTGCGTGATGTGGTGGCGAATCTGCGTAAGACGATCAACCCGACCCGGCAGTTCACTCGTGGCCGTGGTGTGCCGACAACTGTGAAGCCGGTCGAGGACCTCGCGGATCTGGGAGAAGCGCTCGGGCTCGCCGGGCCACCGCGAGTGATGGAGTGCTTCGATATCTCCAATGTGTCGTCGAACCACATCGTGGCATCGATGGTGCGTTTTACGGAGGGTTGCCCGGACAACCAGAACTACCGTCGTTACCGGATCCGCACGGTCGAAGGTCAGGATGACTTTGCCTCGATGGCCGAAGTGGTGCGTCGGAGGTATTCGCGAATTCTGTTAGAGAATTCGGATGCCGCGCCGGACCTGGAAGAGAGTCAGGAGGATGTGATCGAGATCCAGCGGCGCTTGGCGAAAGAGGGGCGGGCGAAAATCATCCTGCCGGATTTGGTGATCGTCGATGGCGGCAAGGGACAGCTTTCTTCGGCGTTCAAGGAGTTGCGTCGGATCGGCTTGCATGATCTTCCGGTAATTGGATTGGCGAAGCAGCATGAGGAGATTTTCACGCCCGGGAAAAGCGAGCCGATCCTCATTCCTCATGATCGCGGGGCCTTGAAACTGCTGCAGCGGATCCGCGATGAAGCCCACCGCTTCGCAAACGGCTATAACGAACTGCTGTATCGTCGCCGGATGAAGGAAAGCCTGCTCGATGACTGTCCGGCGATCTCTCCGAGAAAGAAGCAACTGCTTTTGAAAAAATTCGGCAGCGTGGCGCGGATCAGGAAAGCGAGCGTCGAACAACTGGCGGAAATTCCGGGAATCTCGGCAAACAGTGCGGCAGCGATTCTCGAGTGGCTGGGTGGGAGCGCCGGTTTGTAACCGGCATCGAGTCAACAAGATCGACGGTCATTCGAGGCCGGTTACAAATCGGCGCTCCCACTTGCGCTTCCAAACAGCCAATCCCCGGGGCTCGCACAGAGGCCGGCCTTTACGGGGTTATGATGGATATAGTTTTTCGCGGCAAGGTAGTGGCTTTCGTCGCGGATGTAGCGGTCGAAGTAATCGCGCTCCCAAATGGCCCCGCTTGTTCCGATCAAACGGTTGATGGTTTTGGCGGTATGGGTTTTCCAGGTCTTGATAATGCGGTCGATGGTGTCGCCCTCGGGTCTTAGAAGAACGTGGACATGGTTGGGCATGATGACCCATTCCAGGAGGTGATAGCGATCGCCATCGAAGAAAAGCAGGGCATCTTGGACCACAATTGCATTTTGTGGGTTTCTGAGAAGGCATGCGCCATGACCCGCGTCTTCGTAAGCTGCAATTTTTTTTCGGAGTTTGATGTTGGCGGGATCGTCCTTTGAGGCGGCGAGTTCTGAGTTCCATCGACGGAGGACAGCCTTGGGCAGGGAGTCGGCCAGGCGGAACGTGACGGCCTGAATGACGCCCGAGGCATCCATGTGGGGGAGGTAGCCGCGGGAATACCAGCCTTTCTGGGGGCGGGGGTCCACCAGGCGAGAAAGGGCGAATTTCAAGTAGTGGTCAAGTGAACATTCTTGGATTGCCGGGTTGTAATCGGCATCGAACCAAAATAGTCGGGGGTTGCTCAATGCCGGTTACAAACCGGCGCTCCCAGCAAGCTCAAGAGGTGATCCAGTTCCAAGCCTGATGTTCCTGGTCTTCGTCGAAGGATTTGATCTCGAGGGAGAAGGGGTTCGGAAGTGAGGTGAGGCGCTTGATCCACTTGGAATCGCCGACCAGAGCCATGCGTTTGATGTCCTTGATATGGGTAAACCCAAATTTCGTGTCCTTGATCAGGGCTCCGAGTTCGACGCCTTCGAGGTCTTCAAAATTGACGAGGAAGGAGACCGGCGAGTGTTTGGCCAGAATGGCTTCGATGTGGCTGAGGAAGTGCTTGTATTCCTCGGTGGTGACCTTTCCATCAACGGTGACCCAGACGAGCTGTTCGGCGGGGAACCAGCTGTGGCGAATGGATGGCAGTCGCGGTTCGGGCGGGCTTTCAATCCAAGTCAATGCTTCGGCCGTTTCACCTGCATCGTAGCGACGAAAGTCCGCTTTGACGAAATGGCGGGCGAGCTTTGGCAAGGCACTGAGGAACTCGTCGTTGGAAACCACGGCGATCCGGGGGATTTCCCGGTGGTGGTCCCTGACAAAGCGGAAGTGCGAACGAAGACCGGCGAGATCCTTCCAGCCGGGGAAATCCGGGGCGTCGATCAGCAGTCCCTTGAGTTTTCCTCCGCTTTCCAACCATGGGTCCACCTGGTCCTGGATCGCGGTAAAATCTTCAGAGGTGATCGGGCCGGAAGGCTGAACGACGAGGACTCCGGAATCGCTTAGGCGGAAATGAATCATAGCGCTACAGTAGAGCGCAGGAAACCCCACGCGGCAATCTTATCCTTGGTCGCCCTCAGTGAGGGTGGGGTTTGAGCGCTTTCAGCCAATCGATCCACGCCTCCATGCCTTCGCCGGTTTTCGCGGAAAGTTCGAGAATGGTCGAGTGATGGGCGATGCGGTGAAGGTTCTCCAGCGCGGCGGAACGATCGAAGCTGACCGCTTCAGCGAGGTCGATCTTGGTGACGATCACCAAGTCGGCATGATGGAAGATCGGCGGATACTTGAGCGGTTTGTCTTCACCTTCGGTGACCGAGAAAAGCACGACCTTTTTATCTTCCCCAAGATCGTAGGACGCCGGGCAGACGAGATTCCCGACATTTTCGATGAACAGAAGTCCGCGGCCTTCGAGTGGGAGTTGTTCCAGACTCTTGGCGATCATTTCGGCGTCGAGATGACAGACGTTGCCGGTGGTGATCTGGCTGACGGGCACTCCGGATGCGTGCAGACGTTCGGCGTCGTTGTCGGTGGCGAGATCCCCATTGATCACGACCGGTGCAAGCTCGTCCGGCAGGCTGCCGAGAGTCTTCTCAAGTAGGGTGGTCTTACCCGATCCGGGTGAAGAAAGGAGATTGACGGCAACCAGTCCCTTGGCTTTCAGGAAGCCACGGTTGCGCTCCGCGAGACGATCGTTGCGGGCAAGGATGGGGTTCAGAAGGTTGATCGTCTGCGCGCCATGAGAGTGCGCTTGTTGGTGAGAATGCGCATGCTCGTGACCGTGTTCGTGACCGTGTTCCTGGCCGGAGTGACCGGAGGATTTTTTTATTCCTTTGACCAAGGTTTCCACCTTGTAGCCTTCCACGATGCCGCAGCCGCAATCTTCACACATGTCAGTTGAGTTCCAGTTGAGTTAGTTCAAGCTGTCTGCCTCCATGGTCGACGATCAGGGCGCCGTTGCAGGTAGGACAGACGAAAGTCATTTCGATTCTTTCCACCATCGCCTTGCAATCAAGGCAACGGAAGTAGGCGGGAGCCATTTCGATCTTGAGTTCAGCGGCAGCGGCAGGTGTTGATGCCTTGAGTGCGGCGAAGGCGAATTCGAGCGCTTCCGGGACCACGCCGGAAAGTACACCCACACGCAATTTCATCCGTGTGATGCGATCGCCCCCGGCCTTGTGGAGTTCCTCCATGGCGGAGTCCAGAGCCGACTGCATGATGGAAACCTCGTGCATAGCCTGCCGCATGCTGGGCTTCATCGGAAGACGGCGTCCCCGCATCTGATGCCATTTCATCCGCGAAGCTTGAGCAAGGGCCGATGGCGATGGTGATCCTGAACCGCTGTGCTGGAGGGCGATCAAAAACGATGCGTGGTTTTGCATAGGCCGTGCGTAGCGACGCTTCTTTACGGATCGCGCGGAATCTTGCTACCATGTCTCCGATTGCTTGGATAACGAACAGGATGGATTAGTAAGGAAACCCATGCTTGGAAATGGTTCTTCGTTTCTTGTGCGATCAGCATCCGGACCCGAAGCCATGCAACGCCTTCAAAAACCCAACCCGAAGCGGACCGAAGCCGTGCTCGAACATGCAAGCGGGGACAAGAGATTTAAGATTCTTCAGGTCTTCATGAAGCGCCATCAGTATCGCGCCGACTCTTTGATTGAGGTGCTTCACAAGGCGCAGGAATTGTTCGGGTATCTGGAGAACGACTTGCTGATCTTTGTCGCGCATTATCTAAAGCTTCCTCCGAGCCGGGTTTACGGTGTCGCGACCTTTTATCACTTCTTCAATCTCAATCCGCAGGGTGAGCATACCTGTGTGGTTTGCCTGGGCACCGCCTGCTATGTGAAAGGAGCGGACAAGATCCAGGCGGCAGTTGAGGCCGCGACGGGTGTGAGGTCCGGCGAGACCACGTCCGACAACAAGGTTTCACTGCTGACGGCCCGCTGCATCGGTGCCTGCGGAGTCGCGCCTGCGGTCACCTATGACGGCGTCGTCTGCGCCAAGCAAACGGCGGACGATGCACTGGCAAAATTGAAAGGATGGATCGGTCATGACTCTCGATGAACTTGAGGAAATAAAGGAGAGGGAACTTTTTTCACGGAAAAAGAAGGTCCTCCGTTGTTGCATGGCGGCGGGCTGCGTGTCGCAGGGGTCCAGCGAGTTGATAGACAATCTCAGGGCGGCGGTCAAAGACGCCGGGCTTGAGGATGAGATCGAGGTTCGCGGAGTTGGCTGCATGAGGCTCTGTTGTCAGGGGCCCTTGACTCAGTCGGACCCCGAGGAGGTCCTCTACGAAAAGGTCGAACCGAATGATGCGAAGGCGATTGTCGAGGCAATCAGGACGGGAACCCAGGCGAAGCTTCAGAGAGGGGATCCAAAGCATCCATTCTTCGCCAAACAGCATTCGGTGGTGCTGGGTAACAGCGGCCATGTCGATCCCGAGCGGATCGAATCCTATATTGCGGTCGATGGCTATCTTGCGCTGCATCATGTGCTGCGTGAAACCGAACCGCCCGAAGTGGTGAAATGCATCATGGCCTCGGGTCTTCGAGGGCGTGGCGGTGGAGGCTATCCGTCCGGCTTGAAATGGCAGGCGGTGGCGGCGGCGAAAGGAGACCGAAAATTCGTGGTTTGCAATGCCGATGAAGGCGACCCGGGAGCTTTCATGGACCGAACGGTGCTCGAAAGCGACCCTCACTCGGTGCTCGAGGGCATGGCCATTGCGGCCTATGCGGTCGGGGCCGAGCAAGGTTATATCTATATCCGGGCAGAGTATCCGCTGGCGATCGAGCGGCTTCAGAATGCGATCAAGCAGGCGAAGAAGGCGGGTTTGTTGGGTGCGGGGATTCTTGAGGGTCCATTCAGTTTCAATATTGATATCCGGATCGGAGCCGGGGCCTTCGTTTGTGGTGAGGAGACCGCATTGATGGCATCGATCGAAGGCAAACGCGGGGTGCCGCGTCCTCGTCCGCCTTTCCCGGCGGAGAGTGGCTTGTGGGGATGCCCGACGCTGATCAACAACGTCGAAACTCTTGCCAATATCGCCCCGATCATGCGCAAGGGCGCGGAGTGGTTTGCGGGTATCGGGACGGAGAAGAGCAAGGGCACGAAGGTCTTTGCGCTGGCAGGAAAGATCACCAACACCGGCATCGTCGAAGTTGCGATGGGTACGCCGCTGCGAACGATCATCGAAGACATGGGCGGAGGGGCGCCCGACGGTGCGATGGTCAAGGCGGTGCAGACCGGCGGCCCATCGGGTGGCTGCATTCCATCCCAGCACCTCGATACTCCCGTCGATTATGAATCCCTCTCCGAACTCGGATCGATCATGGGCTCCGGCGGGATGATCGTCATGGATGAAAGCAACGAGATGGTCGATGTGGCGCGCTTTTTTATGGAGTTCTGTCGCGACGAGTCCTGCGGCAAGTGCATTCCATGCCGTGCCGGCACGGTGCAGATGCACCATCTTCTTACCAAGATCATCGACGGCAAGGCGAGTGCCAGGGATCTGGCGAAGCTGGAAGAGCTCTGCGACATGGTGAAGCACACCAGCCTCTGTGGTCTCGGAATGACGGCACCGAATCCGGTCATCAGCACGCTGCGCTTCTTCCGTCACGAGTATGAAGCCCTGCTGCAACCCGATCCCCTCGCCGCGAGTGAGACTCCGCCTGCCAGCGGGAGCTCAACCACCACCGCTTGAACCATTTCTCAATCATGTCCATCGCAACGTTAACCATTGATGACAAGCAGGTCAGTGTAGCCGTAGAGACCACCGTGCTCGAGGCGGCGCATGAAGTCGGCATCAAGATTCCCACGCTCTGTCACCTGAAAGGGGTTGATGATGTGGGGGCCTGTCGGCTTTGCCTCGTCGAGGTCGAAGGGATTCCGAAACTGCTTTCCGCCTGCACCACGACCGTGCGCGAAGACTGGGTGGTTCACACCGAAAGCGAACGGCTGAGGAACTATCGCAAGATGACGGTTGAGCTGCTTTTCGCCGAGCGCAACCATGTCTGCGCCGCCTGCGTGGCGAACGGCCATTGTGAGCTGCAGACGATGGCCTACTCGCTGGGTATCGATCATGTGCGCTTCGACTACTGCTATCCGAAGTGGGGCATGGACATGAGTCACCCGCTCTTCGGGATGGATCACAACCGCTGCATTCTCTGTACCCGCTGCGTCCGCACCTGCTGGCACATCGAGGGAGCGGGAACAAAAAACGTTGCTGGCCGCGGTGGCGATTCCCACATCATCACCGACATGAACGAGGACTGGGGCGACTCCGCGACCTGTACTTCATGCGGCAAATGTGTTCAGGCCTGCCCGACCGGGGCCTTGTTCCAGATCGGCGTGACTGCCGGAGAAATGGAGCGCGATCCGAGTCGGCTCAACGACATCGTCACTGCAAGGAGGAAAAAGGAATGGAACGTGTAAGACTCGCTACGATCTGGTTCGGTGGATGCTCCGGATGCCATATGTCTTTTCTCGATCTCGACGAGTTTCTGATCGATGTGCTCGAAAAGGTGGAGATCGTCTACAGCCCGATCGTCGATGTGAAGGGGTATCCGGAGAACGTCGATATCTGCCTGATCGAAGGCGCCGTCTGCAACGAGGACCACGTCGAAATGGCGCACAAGATCCGCAAGCGGACGAAGATCGTTTGTTCCTTCGGCGACTGTGCCGTGACCTCAAATGTCTGCGGCATGCGCAACGCGCTCGGTGGTCCCGAGGTGCCGCTGGAGTATGCCTATGTCGACCTCGCAGATACCCGCAAGGGCATTCCCTGTGAGCCGGGCATCGTGCCGAATCTTCTCGAAAAAGCGGTGCCGCTTCACGAGGTGATTCCGGTCGATAAATTCCTGCCGGGTTGTCCGCCCTCGGCCGCCGAGATCAGGGCGCTGATACTCAATCTTCTTGGAGCTGGCGAGCCGCTTTCCGGAGAGCAACTCAAGTTCGGCTTAGGTCATTCATTTTCAAACCCCATCATCCATGTCCAAGCGAATCGTCATAGACCCGGTGACCCGGATCGAGGGTCACGCGAAGATCAGCATTTTTCTCGATGATGAGGGCAAGGTCAGCGATGCCCAGTTCCACGTCGTGGAGTTCCGCGGATTCGAGAAATTCTGCGAAGGCCGGATGCTTTGGGAAATGCCGGCGATCACCGCGCGGACCTGTGGCATCTGTCCGATCAGCCACCTGCTTGCTTCGTCGAAGGCCAGTGACGAGATACTGGCGGTCGGCGTGCCGGTCGCAGCGGATAAGCTCCGCCGCTTGATGAACCTCGGACAACTTACCCAGAGCCACGCACTGAGTTTCTTCCATCTGAGTGCCCCGGACTTTTTGATCGGCTGGGATGCGCCGGTGGCGAAACGCAACATCGTCGGCATCATTCAGGAAAACCCCGATCTGGCCCGCGCGGGCATCCGCCTTCGCCAGTTCGGACAGGAAGTGATCGAGTTGCTTGGTGGGAAGAAGATCCACCCCTCATGGGCGGTTCCCGGTGGGGTTCGCAGTGGTCTCACCGTTGAAGCGCGGGATCAAATCGTGTCGAAGCTTCCCGAGGCTTTCGCAACCACCAGGGTCGCGCTCGATCTGTTCAAGGGGCTGATCAGGAAGAGCGATGAAGAAGTACAGAACATCGGCAAGTTTGACTCGCTGTTCATGGGTCTGGTCGGCTCCAATGGTGAATGGGAACACCACGGTGGGCTGCTGCGTTTCAGCGACAGCAAGGGTGAAATCATCGCCGACAAGATCAGCGCTCAGGACTACAAGGACCACATCGGGGAAGCGGTGCAGAATTCATCCTATCTGAAGTCGCCCTACTACAAGCCGATGGGCTTCCCGGACGGCATGTATCGGGTCGGTCCGCTGGCGCGGCTGAATGTCTGCGATTTCATGGGCACGCCACAAGCCGATGCCGAGCTCGAGGAGTATCGGGCGAATTGGGGCGGTCGTGCGGTGACATCCTGCTATCTCTATCACTATGCGCGCCTGATCGAAATCCTCTGCTGTCTCGAAAAGATCGAGAAGCTGATGGATGATCCCGATCTTTTTTCGAAGCGGCTGCGTGCGGATGCGGGGATCAACAACCTGCGCGGTGTCGGGGTCAGCGAAGCACCGCGAGGGACGCTTTTCCATGACTACACCGTCGATGAGAACGGCGTGATCCAAGCGGTCAACATGATCATCGCGACCGGGCAGAACAATCTGGCGATGAATCGCTCGGTTTTCGAGATCGCGAAGAAGTATGTGACCGGTCCGGAGATTCCCGAAGGCGTGCTGAACCGCGTCGAACACGGGATCCGCAACTTTGATCCGTGCTTGAGTTGTTCGACGCATGCCGTCGGCAAGATGCCGATGAAGGTGCGTCTGTTGGGTCCCGGTGGGCAGGTGCTTGACGAGCTCACGCGCGATGGATGAGCTCAGGGATCATGCGCACTCTTCTGATCGGTTATGGGAATTCCCTGAGGAGTGACGATGGCGCTGGACCGGAAGTCGCACGACGGGTGGCGGAGCTTGGGCTGTCCGATTTGGAGGTCATCGAAGTGCATCAGTTGCTGCCCGAGCACGCCGAACGGATTTCGCATTTTGAGCGGGTGGTGTTTGTCGATGCCAGTACCGAGGAGGACCTCGACAAGGTCTCCATGACCAAGGTGAAGGCGTCGGCTGGCGTGCCGGGTGATCCGCACGCCAGTGATCCGGCGGCCTTGTTGGGTTGGTCCGAACGGCTCTTTGATGGGCAGGCTGAGGCGTGGTTGATTCGGCTTCCCGGCGTGGATCTCGGACTGGGAGAGGGCTTTTCGGAGACGATGGCGGAGGCGATTCCCGTGGCTGTTAGACTGATTCGCGGTTTGTGTGAATCGCGAAGCCGTTTGCGATGCGTGATCCGGGGAATGGTGCAGGGCGTCGGCTTCAGGCCCCACGTGCATCATCTGGCGGAGGAACTCGGGCTTGCGGGATGGGTCTGCAACACCGGCGAAGGCGTGGTGCTCGAAGTCGAGGGCGGGGAGGCGGTGCTTCGTCAATTCCTTGTCAGGATCGAGCCGGAAAAGCCGGCCCATTCGGTGATCACCGGGATGGAGTCGAGCTGGTTGGAGCCGATGGGATTCTTGGGTTTCGAAATCCGGCCAAGTCCGGCAGGAGGGCCACGGACCGCGATGGTCCTGCCTGACATTGCGACCTGTGACGCGTGTCTCGACGACATCACCGACTCCTCGAATCGACGTTTTGCCTATCCGTTTACCAACTGCACCCATTGTGGTCCCCGCTTCTCGATCATCGAAGGGCTTCCTTATGATCGCGCAGGGACTTCAATGAAGGGCTTCGAAATGTGTGAGGCGTGCCGGACGGAGTATGAAGATCCCCATGACCGGCGCTTTCATGCCCAGCCAAACGCCTGCCCGAAATGCGGTCCGCGTCTGGAATGGCTTTCGTCGTCCGGGGAATCCCTGGCAATCCGTGGAGAAGCGCTCGATTTCGCTCTAACAGCACTACGCGATGGACTGGTGGTGGCGGTCAAGGGGCTTGGTGGGTTCCACCTGATGGCCCGTGCCGATGATGAAGCGGCGGTGGAACGTTTGCGCGAACGGAAACGTCGGTGGGCGAAACCGTTTGCCCTGATGATGACATCGTTGAAGGCGGTTGGGGAAGTTTGCCACTGTTCGGAAATGGAGGCGCGACTACTGGTCTCGCCGGAGGCTCCGATCGTGTTGTTGGATCGTCTGGAAAAGACTCCAGGTATCGCTGAGGCGGTGGCACCGGGTGCGCCGCAGCTCGGAGTGATGTTGCCGTCGAATCCCCTCCACCATTTGTTGATGCGCGGGCTGTCGTTCCCGGTGGTCGCGACCAGCGGGAATCTCAGCGACGAGCCGATCTGCACCGACAACGACGAAGCACTTCGCCGTTTAAGTGGGATCGCGGACGGGTTTCTCGTCCATGATCGCCCGATCATTCGGCATGTCGATGACTCGATCGTGCGCGTGCTGATGGGGCGAGAGATGGTTCTCCGCCGGGCTCGCGGATACGCGCCGATGCCGGTGCCGATCGAGGGCCTTGAACGCCCCGTGTTGGCGGTCGGCGCGCACTTGAAGAGCACCGTGGCGGTGGCGGATCGCGGTCGCATCTTCGTCAGCCAACATCTGGGCGATCTGGAAACCGAGGCCGCCAGTGATGCACATCAGCGGGCGATCAGAGACCTTCAGAGGCTGTTCGATATTGCGCCGTCCGTGGTGGCGGCGGATCTGCATCCGGACTACATTTCGACGCGTCTCGCCGAGGACTCCGGGCTGCCGCTGGTTCGGGTGCAGCACCATTACGCACACGCACTCGCATGCCTGGCTGATAATTGTCTAACAGGTCCAGCTCTCGCGGTGGTTTGGGATGGCACGGGATACGGTGGTGACGAGACAATCTGGGGTGGGGAGTTTCTGGAAGTGACGGATGATGGTTTCGAGAGGGTCGCTCATTTGAGAAAATTCCCGCTTCCCGGTGGCGATGCGGCGGCGCGCGAACCGCGAAGGTCACTCACGGGGATGTTGCATGAAATCGGCGCGATCGAACTGTTGGAAGATCGATTTTCGGCGACCGACCTGAAGGTCGTCATTCGAATGCTCGAGCGGGGTATCAATACCGTGGCCACCAGTAGCGCCGGACGTTTGATCGATGGTTTCGCGTCCTTGCTGGGCATCCGCCAGTCCGTGGGCTTCGAGGCCCAGGCGGCGGTGGAGCTTGAATTCGCCGCAGCCGGGAACCAAGGCGAGGCGATTCCCATGGCAATCATCGGCGACGAACGGCCATGGCAGGTGGACTGGATGCGTTGCCTGATTGAAATCGCGGAGCGTCGTGTGCAGGGTGAGTCGACTGGCCGTCTCGCAGCGGATTTTCACCAGTCGCTGGTTTCGGCGCTGGTCGAGGTGGCGCGGCGGGCCGGGCATGAGAAGGTGCTGCTGACCGGCGGGTGCTTTCAGAATCGACTGCTTCTCCAAGGTGCCGTTGGTGCGCTGAAGGTGGCGGGTTTCAAACCGTTCTGGCATCAGCGCGTCCCACCGAACGATGGCGGCATTTCATGCGGTCAGGTGGTGGCGGCTCGGCGGTCGAAAGGCGGGTGACGCGTCAAGTGGCGAACGCTTGGCATATTGGCTTCCATGCTAGGCAGGAACGCATTCACTCTCTAGTCTTGCGCCATGTGTTTGGCGATTCCTGGCAAGTTGGTTGAGATCGCGGGCAGCGATCCTCTCTGGCGCTGCGGGAAAGTGGATTTCGGCGGGATTCTCAAGGAGGTGAATCTCGGCTGCGTACCCGAGGCTACAGTGGGCGACTACGTTCTCGTTCACGTCGGACTGGCGATCAGCAGGGTCGATGAGGATGAGGCGATGAAGGTCTTTGAGTATTTGAAAGAGATGGAGGAGCTTGATGAACTCGAACCAGCAGGCGAAGAGGCATGAAGTACGTCGATGAGTACCGCGATGGGAATCTGACGAGGAAGCTGGCCGCGGAATTGAAAGCGATCTCTACCCGCCCGTGGAAACTGATGGAGGTTTGCGGCGGACAGACTCATGCGATCGTCAAATTCGGGATCGACAAGCTTTTACCGGAAGGCGTGGAACTCATCCACGGTCCGGGTTGCCCGGTCTGCGTGACATCGCTCGAACTGATCGACAAGGCGCTGGAAATCGCCGCGCGTCCGGAGGTGATTTTCTGTTCATTTGGCGATATGTTGCGGGTTCCCGGAAGCCAGACGGATCTTCTAACCGTCAAGTCGCAGGGGGGAGATGTTAGAATTGTTTACTCGCCGCTCGATGCGGTGAAGCTCGCGCAGAAAAACCCGGATCGGGAAGTGGTGTTCTTTGGGGTTGGATTTGAAACCACCGCACCTGCGACCGCGATGGCGGTTTGGCAGGCATCGCAGCAGAAGGTCGAGAATTTCTCACTGCTGGTTTCGCACGTGCTGGTGCCGCCGGCGATGGAGGCCATCCTTTCGAGCGAAGACAATCAGGTGAAGGGCTTTTTGGCAGCGGGTCATGTCTGCACGGTGATGGGCTATGAGGAATACCTGCCGATGGCGGAAAAGTACCAGGTGCCGATCGTAGTGACCGGCTTTGAGCCGGTTGATATCCTGCAAGGTGTGCTGATGTGCGTGAAGCAGCTTGAAGAGGGTCGGGCGGAATTGGAAAATCAGTATGCCCGGGTGGTGCAGCGTCAGGGTTCTGTTTCCGCACGCGATCTGATCGCAAGGATTTTCAAGGTGATCCCGCGCAAGTGGCGGGGTGTCGGTGAGATTCCCGCCAGTGGGCTGGGACTGGCGGATGAGTTTCTGAGCTACGATGCCGAGCGAAAGTTCGGTGTCGAAATGAAGACCGTCGAGGAACCGGCGGAATGTCTCAGCGGGCTCGTGCTGCAAGGTCGGATCAAGCCGGCCGAGTGTCCGGCATTCGGCAAAAAGTGCACGCCGGAGCATCCGCTTGGGGCGACCATGGTTTCTTCTGAGGGCGCCTGCGCAGCCTACTATCGTTACCGGGGAGCCGAGGTTTGAAATGAGCACACCTTCCACATTTTCCGCGAGCTGCCCGTTTCCGATTGAGGATCACGCAAGGGTCCAGATGGCGCACGGCGGAGGTGGCCGGATGATGGCGCGCCTGATCGATGAAATGTTTCTAGTGGCTTTTGGTGCTCCCGACCCGGGAGAGCGCCACGATTCGGCGGTGCTGGAAGTCGGTGGCAAGCGACTGGCCTTCACCACCGACTCCTTCGTCGTGCGGCCGATGTTTTTTCCGGGAGGCGATCTCGGTAGTCTGGCGGTGCACGGTACGGTGAACGATCTGGCGATGTCTGGCGCTCGCCCGAAGGCCTTGAGTGCGGCCTTTATTTTGGAGGAGGGTCTGCCGCTTGAAGTGCTTTGGCGGATCGTTTCATCGATGGCGATGGCGGCGAAGGAAGCCGGAGTTTCGATTGTCACGGGCGACACCAAGGTCGTCGACCGGGGGAAGGGTGACGGTGTTTTCATCACCACCGCGGGCGTTGGTTGGATCGAGCATGATCGGAAGATTTCACCCGGGCAGGTGAGGGTGGGGGATGCGGTGCTTGTGAGTGGTGACCTCGGCCGTCATGGCATGGCGGTGATGGCCCTGCGCGAGGGTTTGGAGTTTGAGAGCGAAATCACCAGCGATTCGGCAAGCATCGCCGAGCCCGCGCTGGCTCTGATCGAAGGGGGGATCGGAGTCCGTTGTCTCAGGGATCTGACGCGCGGCGGGCTGACCGCAACCCTGAACGAAATTGCCGCTGCCGGTGGTGTGGGTATCGAGGTGGATGAGGTGGCCGTGCCCGTTCGTGGCGACGTCGCGGCAGCCTGTGAACTGCTCGGGCTCGATTCGCTGCAGGTTGCCTGCGAGGGCCGCTTCGCGGCTTTCGTTGCCGATGAAGATGCCGGCCGTGCGCTCGAAATTCTGAGCAATTATGGAGTGAGCCAGGGTGCGAGGCTTGTTGGGCGGGTCATTGAGCGAAGCGAGGGACGCGTGATCCTCGCCAGCCGAATCGGTGCCCGGCGGATTCTCGACCTGCCGGTGGGTGAGCAGCTGCCGAGGATTTGTTGAATGACGGAATCTATCGCGAAGGTTCCCAAGGCCGCCTCCTCTTTTAGGCCAGCTAAGGTTTCGATAGACGACTGGAGCCGTTTTGCGGGATCACTTCATTCATGGGGAGTCGACGGAGTGGCGAGTGTGGGTTAGATCAGGGGCGTGAGTTCATGGGAAACGGCGGTGTCGACGATCGGAGCGTGTCTTGGACAAGGCATCCGTGAGTTCGTGGTTTGTGCGGGAGCACGGAATGCGGCTTTAGTGGAGGCTTTGGTTCAGGCGGAGACGGCGGGGCATGTGACCTTGCGTCGACACTTCGAGGAACGGAGCGCGGGCTTTTTCGCGCTGGGGCGGACCCTGTCGAATGGTGAGCCTTGTGCGGTGGTGACGACCAGTGGCACGGCGGTGGCGGAGTTGCTGCCGGCGATGGTCGAGGCGCACTATCAGGGCCGGCCGCTGGTGGCGATCACGGCAGATCGTCCGGCAAAGTTCCGGGGCAGTGGTGCGCCGCAGGCAATCAATCAGGTCGGAATCTTTGGGGAGCATGCGGGAAGTGGGGATTTTGCGGCATGGAATCGCCGCTCGCCATGGCACCTCAATGTCGAATTGGAAGAGGCTTTCGATTCCGGGGAGTGGGCAGGGCCGGGGCATGTGGCGGCGACGATGCACCCGGTGTGGCCGCGGCTTGCGGTTTCGGGTCTGGCGCGCTGGCTGAAGGACGATCTTTATCGGGGTCTGGTGCTGGTTGTGGGTGGGCTGGATGAGGAGGATCGCGAGGAGGTCTTTCATTTCGCCCTCGATCTGGGAGTGCCGGTGGTGGCGGAGGCGACGAGTGGGCTGCGCGAAGCGCTGGCGGGGCTGGTGCTGCCGGATCCGGATCGGAGCTTTACGGCGGTGCCGCCGGGAAAAATACTGAGACTTGGTTCGGTTCCGAGTGGTCGCTTCTGGAGGGATCTGGAAGAGCTTCCGCAGACGGATGTCTGGAATGTCTGCCGCAGTGGATTTCCAGGACTGGCGAGGGAGTGCCAGACGATCACCGGTAAGGTCGGGCGGGTGATCCGCGCTTTGGGCGAAATCGAGCCGGCGGACGACGCTCTCGACTACCTTCCTAGTAGTTCGCGACGGCTGGCGGAGATTGATGAGCTTTTGGAAGCATATCCCGACAGTGAGCCGGGGTTGGTGCGTGCCATTTCCCACTACGCGGCTCTGGGCTCCGGGGTATTTCTGGGTAACAGCTTGCCGATCCGGGAGTGGAATCTTTTCGCGCAGCGCGACCGTCCGGTGCCGGAGGTGCGGGCGAACCGCGGGGTCAACGGCATCGATGGTCAGATTTCGACATGGCTTGGCGCGAGTGCGGCGAAGGAGGATGCCTGGTGCGTGGTGGGCGATCTAACAGCACTGTATGATCTATCGGCTCCGGCGATGCTGGGTCAGGTGATGACCAAGGGTCGGGTGCTGGTGGTGATTAACAATGGCGGCGGCGCGATCTTCGGTCGGGTGCCCCGTTTGCAGGCGATGGGTCCGCGGGGCAGGGAGCTGATGAGGAACCCGCATGAAGTTTCGCTCGAAGGCTGGGCGGCGATGTGGGGGATGGGCTATGTGAAGATCGAGAGCGTCGATGATTTTGATCACCTCGAGCCGGGAGGAGGGCCGCTGCTGGTTGAAATCAGGCCTTCGGGTTCCGAGACCGTTGCTTTCTGGAAGAAGTGGGACTCGTTGGGCTGAGCTGGAAGTCTTGAAGTAGCGGCCAAAGTCAGGTCCGTAACGAATTGGTTGGCGAATTTCGCTGGTCGGATTAAGTTCCAGCGATTTATGTGCCTTCGCCAATGAGATCGAGTCCGTCAGGTTCCCGCAGTTCTTCCCGTTCCGCCAAGGTGGCCCGATGGGGAGTATTGGGAGTGATGGCATCGCCGCTGATTCGATGGCTTGCCATGCTGATGTTGATCGGGACCTGCTTCCCTCAAGTGGCTGCCGGGCTCTTGGTGCTGGGAAATGGCGAAAGCGATCATGAACTTCACTGTCGTCTCGATGATGGTCGTGTCGAAATCACACTCCATCACCGGAGAGATTTGGTCTCTGTTGCGGGCTCAGTCGATTCCCATCGGCATAGCTTGATCGAGGAGCTATTGATTGGCCGCTGTGTTTCGAATGATGAGCCTGATCATTTTCTTGGTTTTGACCGGCAATCGGTGCTGGTCGATGAAGACGAGTCCCGGATCCAGGAATCAGGCAGCTTGGCTTGTTTCGAGCCTGTTGGCTCTGATGTTATTGTCGTTGATTCGGACTGGATCGGCTCGCCGGTTCTCGGCTGCCGTGAGGAAATCCCAGGTGGCTTGTCGCCGCCGCAGGTGATGCGGCGTGGTGTGGTGATGAGGCTTTGATTCGGGGGAAGAGTCCGGCTGCCGCTTTTGGTTCGGACCCTGCGTGGGCGTGGAGGCGCGGCGTCGTGATGTGCATTTTCGAATGCTTCTCGCATGAGGTGAGAAGATGAAATCGAAAAGCCCTTTGGAATCGATGAACTCGATCCGAATTTTCAGAGCCCGGCCTTATGGGATGAAGCTCTCTTCTCGTGAAATATTTTGGAGTGATGCGATGGATATAATTGCTATGAAAAGATTAATTGGAGCCGCCCTATGCGGCATGTTGATGATGGGAATCGCCGGTGCGGACACCTTAAAGGTGGACAAAACCCGGAGTCGAATTCAAGTGGATGGCAGGTCGACGGGTCATGGTTTTACCGGCACGCTCGAAGAATACACGGCCAGGGTTTCGGGAAATCCGGTGACTTTGAGACCCGATGCCTTCGAGTTGTCCTGGAAGTTCACTGATCTGAAAACCGAGGACGAGAAGCGCGACAAGGAAATGATCAAGTGGCTTGGGGGAGGCTCTCCGACGGGCACGTTCAAGTTCATCAAAACCTGGGAGCAGGATGGGAAGGACTTCGCCCAAGGGACGATTTCGATTCATGGAGTGAGTAAGTTGATCGCTTTTCCCTACACTGTGAAGAAAGATGGAGACTGGGTGAGCATCGATGGAGTCGCGACTCTCGATTACAAGGATTTCGGGCTTCCGATCATTCGTGCGGTCGCGGTGATGACGGTGAATCCGAAGCTGACGGTTCGCTTTCACCTGGTTGGAAAGCTTTAGGATGATCCGATGAAGACTTATGATGTGGCGATTGTTGGAGCATCGATCTCCGGCGCATCTCTGGCAGCCTGTCTCGGGCAGTCGGGACGATCGGTCGCGCTGATTGACAAGGCTTGTTTCCCGAGGCGAAAGGCCTGTGGCGAGGGCTTGTCCAATGTGGCGCTGGACGCGCTCGGACGGATGGGCTTCAAGATGGGAGCGGCGGTCGATTCGGGTCTGCCGTATTATGCTTATCGCCTCGATTTGGGACGGCGATCGTATGAATTTGCGACAGGGCGGGAGCGACGATTGAAAGGGGTGGGTGTCCAGCGGATGATACTTGATCAGGTGCTTCTGGATCGTGCTTCAAGTCTGCCATCAGTCGTCATGTATGGTGGGATGGCGGTCTGCGGAATTGAGCGGGATTCGCAGGGGTGTTCCGTTTCCATGTCGACGGGTGACCGGGTCGTGGCGAAGCAATTGGTATTGGCCGATGGTGCCAACTCGGCCTGTGGGAAGATGCTGGGCATTCCTGTGCGGAGGACGGCTGAGCCATTGTGGGGAATCAGCTTTATTCTTGAGGGTTCCTACAGTCGCTTTGCCGGCGAGGTTGTCGTGATTCTCAAGGATGGCTTCGAGATCAACTGCACCCCAGTGAGTCCGACGCGATTGAATGTGACCTTTCTGACGAAGCGAGAACATGTCAAACGGCTGCAGGATCCTGCTGTGCGCGAAAGGCTTCTGGCGGAGGCAATGCGGAAGACATTCTTTTCAGGACACCCGCTGGAGCCGCCCTTGCAGGTTGGTCCGGTAAGTACGGCGAGGAGGGGCTACGTTTGGAATTCGATCATGATGCTTGGCGATGCGGCGGAGAACCTTGATCCGATCGCGGGCATGGGTATGACCCATGGCGTTCTGATGGCGGAGATCGCGGCGGAGTGCTTGATCTCGATTCATCGGGATGGGGTGGATCCCCAAAAGGCGCTTGTGCGCTATGCCAAGTTGGCCGGGAAAATGAGTCGTTCCTACCGCGGGTTTACACGGTTGACGGCTTCGCTTCTGAGAAGCCCGGCACGGCGTTACCTTTTGCCAGTTCTCTCATCGACCTTCCTGCCCGGAATGGTTCGCTCCGCTCTGGATGATGATCCCGGACAGACATCAGCGCATCCGACGATCTCAAAGAGCGTTCTCCAGATTGCAGGAGTCCAGGCAGGCGCCTGATACTCTAACTTATTTACCATCCGTGGCCTACATCCGACATCTTGAAACTCTGGTTCCTGCTACTCGGTATTCGCAAGAGGAAATCTGCGAAGTGCTGGTGGGTCGTGCGCAGAGTGAGCGATCACGGCGCTACATCAAAAAGGCACTGGGTGAATCAGGAATTGTGAACAGGCATAGCGTGATCACTGATTTCAAGAATGGGGAGGAGCGCTTGTTTACCCATGCAGATGGTTCGTTTCGAGAGCCTTCGACCGGGGAACGGAATGCGGTTTACGTCGGTGAAGTGAGGTCGCTGGTGCCGGAGATTGCTCGCCGCGCGCTGGCGAATTGCCCGGGAATTTCTGCGAATGAGATCACCCACGTGGTGACGGTGTCGTGCACGGGCTTCTTCAATCCCGGTCCGGATCTTCTGGTGATTGAAGCCTTGAATCTTTCTCCAACGGTCCAACGCTATCATCTGGGGTTCATGGGGTGCTACGCGGCATTTCCCGCACTGAGAATGGCGGCCCAGTTCTGTGAGGCCGATCCCTTGGCGGTCGTCCTGGTGGTTTGTGTCGAGTTGTGCACCATCCATATGCAGACGAAGGAGGATCTCGACTCGATTGTTGCCAATTCGGTTTTTGCAGATGGTGCGGCGGCGGCGATCGTCAGCGCGAAAGCGCCAGGTAAGGGTGAACGTTGTTTCGGGATCTCGCGCTTTGCCTCAAGTCTGGTCAGGGAGGGAGCCAATGATATGGCGTGGGATATCGGAGACCAGGGTTTCAACATCGTTCTTTCGAAGTATGTCTCGCGAATCATCGGTGCGGGCATCCGGTCAATCATCGATGGTGTTTTCGCGGGAAGCGGCATGTCACCGAATGAAATGCTGAAGTGGGCGATTCATCCGGGAGGGCGGGCGATCCTGGACAAGGTGGAGGGGAGTCTCGGTCTGCTGCCCGAGCAGGTCGGGGATTCCAGGGCGACGCTTGCGGAGTTCGGTAACATGAGCAGTGCGACGATTCTCTTCGTCCTGAAGCGGATCATCAGGGACCTGGAGACCAAGGATGGGGACCCCATCTGTGCAATGGCTTTCGGTCCCGGGCTCACCATTGAAACCTCGATTCTTCATGCAGTGGTTTCTTAGCAAGGGGAGGATCCCCTTTTTGGTCTTGCTGGGAGCAGTGACGCTGCTGATGGCGTTTCAGTGCCTTCGGTTGGAGGTCGATCAGGACAATCATTCGATGGATGCCGACAATGCCAGTCAGGCAATGTTGGAGGCGGAGTTCCGTCAGGTGTTTGAGGAAGGGGACTCGATCCTCGTTGCGATTCATCGAAGCAATATCCTGGGTTCGGAGGGTCGGGGATTGATTCGGAAGTTGGTCGGGGAGTTTGAGGCCTTGGACGGAGTTCAGCGAGTGACGAGCCTGGTGGATACCGATTTTGTGGTTTCTCCCCATCATCTCGGGCTTTTGATTTCCGAAGATGAAAGCATGAGCACGATTCGATTGGTGCTCGGGGAGTTTTCCGACAATGGCGAGACATTGGCTCAACTCGTGGAGAGGATCGGGAGTATTGCCGACTCTCATGCTGATGAGGAGACAAGGATCGCAGTCAGTGGTTTGCCGATTCAGAAATTCGAGGTTGGGCGACTGGTGCGCAAGGACCAGCGAATGTTTGCTCCGCTGTCGCTGCTCGTGCTTGGGACGGTATTGTTTCTCATCACCCGGCGTCTGTCGGGCATGCTTTTTCCGCTGCTGGTGTCCGTGCTGACGATCTGCTGGACCTTGGGTCTCTATGCATGGACGGGGCACGTGCTCAATATGATCACTTCGTTGCTGCCTCCGGTGATCATGACCTTGTCGGTGGCAACGACGATTCACATTTATCTCGAGTGGTTGGGCAGCGAGGAAACGGATCGTTTCAAGCGGATCGCCGGTGCTGTTCGCAATCTCTACAAGCCTTGCCTCTTTGCCTCTCTAACAACCGCGATCGGATTTCTGAGTCTGCTGTTCAGTTCGACGCCGGCGGTGCGGGATTTCGGGGTATTTGCGGCGATCGGAGTGGGGATTGCGTATGGGCTGGGAGTGGCTGGGCTCGCGGTGGGGCTGAGCTTTATGAATCCACCGCGGGAGGATGGTTTCCATGGTGCCAGAGGGTGGGTGTTTCTCGATCGGCTGCTTCAAACAACAGCGGACGTTTCGGTCAATCATCCTTGGAGAGTCATTCTGGTGACGCTTCTGGTGGCGTGTCTGGGCGTCGTCGGGCTTCGGCGAATCGAGAGCGATACGGATCTCCTTCACTTTCTGGGAGAGGATTCCGAGTTGGTCGCCGATACGGAATTCATAGATGAGCAACTCGCTGGTGTTTCGGCGATCGAGCTGCTCGTCGAGACGGCGGATGGAGTCGGCCTGGAGTCGATTGATCGGCTTGTTGAATTTGAAGAGGCGATCGGAGGACTCGTTGACGTGAGGCATGTGCTGAGCATTGCGGACTTGCTTCCGGATGTTGCAGTGAAGTTGCTGGACGGCGGAGCATCTCTTGCGGACGTGCTCGCCGACTTCAAGGGGAATGAGTTTCTGAGTGAAGATCGGACCAGGTTTCGGCTTAGCGTGTGCACCGATGTGATCGGGACGAAGGATGGTGGGGCGCTTGTGGAGAGGATTCGTCGAGTCGCGGATGAGGAGCTGGGTGCCGATTTTCTGGTGACGCCGGTCGGGGGATTCTATCGGGTGATCACCGAGTCGAATCAATTGGTCGGTTCACAGATCAGAAGTTTTGGCGTCGCGATCCTGCTGATCCTTTTGGCGATCGGGCTTGTGTTCCGGTCCTTTGTTTACACCCTGCTGGCGATTATCCCGAATGTGGTGCCCCTGCTTCTCACGGCCGGGGTGATGGGTTTCTCCGGCATCGCTCTGAGCACCGGAACGGCAATGATTGCCAGTGTGGTGATCGGGATCGCGGTGGACGACACGATTCACTACATCGCTGCCTATCGGAGGACGGTCGTGCGTGATAGGATTGAAGCGATCCGCTACACCACGCGCTCGACGGGATTCGTTTTGCTTTCCACGACGCTGGCGTTGTCCGCCGGCTTTTGGGTGGCACTTTGCGGGAGCTTTCAACCGACCATCTACTTCGCCTGGCTTGCGGGGATGACGATGTGGTTCGCGATTGTCTGCGATCTGTTGGTGCTCCCTTCCATTCTCAGACTGGCTTCGCCCCGCGAGGCAAACCACCAACATAAGGAATCATGAAAACGGAAAAGTTCAGCCTGCGTGCGCATGAGTATCTCGGATCAAGCGAGGGCAAGAAGCTCTTCAACGAGAAGCATTTCGCCGAGTCGGCACCGAGGTATGATCTCGCGACGCGGCTGCTTTCGCTGGGTCAGGATAGGGGATGGAAAAGGAAACTCGTTGCCAGTCTGCCCGATGTTTTGGAGCCGGTTTGTGTCGATGTTGCCTGCGGTACGGGCGATGTGACGTTTTTTTTGGCGGAGCGCTTTGGGAAAGGTGAGTTCATTGGTGTCGATCTGACCCGGGAGATGATCGATCTTGCAAATGAGCGTAACCGGAGTTCGGGAGTTCGTTTTTATTGTGGCGAGATGAGCCGTCTTCCGATGGATGATGGATCGGTGGACATTCTTACGGGAAGTTATGCCATCCGGAATGCGCCGAATCTGGCTGAAGCACTTGCTGAATTTCGACGTGTTCTGAAGCCGGGAGGTGTTTTGGCCTTGCTCGACTTTTCCAAACCCAAGTTGGCGTTTTTCCAAGGTGTTCAGTTTCAGTTGCTCAGATTCTGGGGTGGTCTTTGGGGTCTGGTTCTGCATGGCAACCCCGAAGTACACGGCTATATTTCGAAAAGCTTGCGGAGTTTTCCGGATGCGGAGCGTCTCGAGTCGACTTTTGCCGACTGCGGATTTGAAGTGATTGAGGCCCGAAAGCACTTCGGCGGAATGATGATGCAGTATTTGCTTGGTGGGTGAATTCGCGGGTGTTGCTCAAGCTGCATTGAGGCAGGTCTTGCCCGTATCGGGTTGGGAAGCGATGTTGGGGTTGATGAAAGGAACGATCTGGTGCTTGCACGGCGCGGTGGGGATGGCGGAGGACTGGCGTGGGTTCTCGGTGCCGGGTTGGGCGGTGAAGCGGGTGGACCTGTGGCGTTTTCTGGACTGCTGTCCGATGTCGATGGAGGAGTTTGGCGAGGCGCTGAATCGGGAGGTGGAGGCGACCAAGGGAGTGAATGTTTTGTTAGGCTACTCCATGGGCGGGCGGCTGGCGCTGCATGCGCTTTTGGCAGGTGGGCCGTGGGCGGCGGCGGTGATCGTTTCGGCGCATCCTGGTTTGGAAGATGAGGGAGAGAAGGTGCTGCGGAGGGAGAAGGATGCGGAGTGGGGGGCGAAGGCGCTGAGTGGGAATTGGCGGGAGTTTTTGGAGGAGTGGAATGGTCAGGCGGTGCTGGGAGGAGGGGCGAATGTCCAATATCCAACAAGGAATGATCAATTTCCAAGGGTGTTGGGCATGGAGGCGCGAGAGTCTTTGGTGCAAAGGCGGCAGGCGGTGGCGCGGAGTTTCATGGATTGGACACTTGGGGGGCAGGAGACGCTGTGGGGGAGGCTGGGCGAGATCGAGTGTCCGCTGCTCTGGTGTGTGGGGGAGCGGGATGCGAAGTTCCGGTCGATTGGGGAAAGGGTGGCTGGGCCGAGTGGCGGAAATCCTTCGGCTTCGCTTTGGGTTGCCGATGGGGCAGGGCATCGGGTGCCGTGGGAGGTGCCGGAGGCTTTTGCGAAGAAGGTTGGGGAATTCCTTGAGCAAGCCGTTTCCTAGGACAGACTGATTCCGACATGTGGACCAGCGTTCGTGAATTTGAGGACATCCGTTACGAGACGACGGATGAGGGGCAGATTGCCAAGATCACCATCAATCGTCCGGAAGTGCGGAATGCTTTCCGGCCGCAAACGGTGAAGGAGATGCTGATCGCGCTTGAGATGGCGCATGAGGATCCGACCGTGGGGGTGGTCGTGCTGACGGGTGAGGGTGATCTCGCTTTTTGTTCGGGAGGAGACCAGAAGGTGCGCGGGCATGCTGGCTATGTCGGGGATGATGGGGTGCCACGGCTGAACATTCTCGACGTGCAGAAGAAGATCCGCCAGATGCCGAAGCCGGTGGTGGCGATGGTGGCAGGATATGCGATTGGCGGGGGACACGTGCTTCATGTGGTCTGCGACCTGACGATCGCGGCGGAGAATGCGCGCTTCGGTCAGACGGGTCCGAAGGTGGGTAGCTTTGATGGAGGATTGGGATCGAGCTATCTCGCTCGGATTGTTGGTCAGAAGAAGGCTCGCGAGATCTGGTATCTTTGCCGCCAGTATGATGCGCAGCAGGCGCTGGACATGGGGCTGGTGAATACCGTGGTGCCGCTTGACCAGCTCGAGGCGGAGACCCTGCAATGGTGTCGCGAGATGTTAGAGCATTCGCCCCTGGCTCTGCGTTGTCTGAAATCCTGCTTGAATGCCGACTGCGATGGCCAGATGGGCCTGCTTGATATGGCGGGAAATGCGACGCTGCTCTACTACATGAGCGAAGAGGCGAAGGAAGGCAAACAGGCCTTCATTGAGAAACGGAAGCCGGACTTTTCGAAATTTCCTCGAGTGCCGTGATCCGCGCGTTTCTGTTAGCCACTCGACCGAAGACCCTGCCGGCCGCGGTGGTGCCGGTATGGGCGGGTTGTGTGTTGGCTTGGAAGCTTTCGGGTAGCTGGAGTCCGAAGCTTGCCATCGCGACTTTACTGGGGGCGGTGTTCATCCAGATTGCGACGAATTTTTTCAACGACGCGATCGATGCGGCGAAGGGGGCGGATACGGAGCGGCGGCTGGGCCCGACGCGGGTGACGGCGAGCGGCTTGCTTTCGCGCCGGGCGGTGATGACGAGCGGGCTTGTCTTTTTGCTGCTGGCGGCGGTCTGCGGGTTCATTCTTTTTGAGGCGGCAGGCTGGCCGATTCTGGCGATTGGGATTCCTTCGATGTATCTGGCTTTCGGCTACACCGGTGGTCCTTTTCCGCTCGCTTATCGGGGGATGGGTGAGCTTTTCGTGGTGCTTTTCTTCGGAATCGTGGCGGTCTGCGGAACGGTCTTCGTACAGATGCTTGAGTGGCGCCCGGAAGCGGCGTTGCTGGGCCTCCAGGTCGGTTTGCTCTCCGCGGTGCTGATTTCGATCAACAATCTGCGGGATCGTGAGGAGGATGCGCTGACCGGAAAGAAAACGCTGGCGGTCCGCTGGGGCGGACGGGCGGCGAGGATCCTGATTTGGTTCGAGGTGAAGGTCGCAGCGCTTCTGGGATTGGGTTGGTTTTATTTTCAGGAGCCGTGGCTGGTGCTGGCGACGCTGCCGCTATGGCTGGCGGGCTTCCGGATCATCTGGGGGGTCTTGACGGAGCCGGAAGGGCCGCGGATGAATCGCTTGTTGGCGATCGCAGCCGTCCAGCTGGTGGCATTTGCCGCGATGTTTCATTTGTTTGCGGCGAAGTTCTGAGGTTTGCCAGTCGGGCTTATCCGTGGCAGGGATCGGGCGTGGCAGATGACCTCTGGTTCTGGAAATACAAGTTAACGGCGCGGCAGCCGTTGAATGCGAAAAGCATGCGGCGAGAGCACGTCGGCGCTCTGGTAAGGATCGGCGAGGGCTTTGCCTGCCTTCATCCGTGGCCGGAATTGGGCGATCCGACGCTCCAGAAGTGCCTCGATGATCTGGCGGGCGAGCAGCGAAGGACCTTGGTGCGCCGGGCCGTACGTTGCGCCAAGGAGGATGCGGATGCGCGCTTTATCGGAGATCCCCTGCTGGAGGAAATTGATGTGCCGGAGAGCCACGCGACCTTGCCGTGGCAGGACGAGCGGATCGTCGAGAGCGCGGTCAACAAGGGTTTCAAGCGGATCAAATTGAAGATGGGTAAGAATTTGCCGGAGGAGACGAGCTTCTTTCTGGAGCAGGCTGGGAAGCATCCAGGTTTGAGATGGTGCATCGATTTCAACGAAATCCTCGAGCCGGATCAGGTGGCTTCGTTTCTCGCGGAAACCCCGCCGGAGATCCGTCAGCGAATCGAATTCCTTGAGGATCCCTGTCCATATTCTCCGACGACCTGGAAGCGCTTGTGGGGCGAGTATCGGATTCCATTGGCGGTCGATCGGGAAGCGGTGCCGAGCTGTGATGCGGCACAGGTGGTGGTCGTCAAGCCGGCCGTCGACGAGCCTTGGTTGCTCGCCGAGGCGGCTGCGGGGCGGGGTCAGCAAGTCGTGGTGACGAGCTACATGGAGCACCCCCTCGGTCAGGTTTTCGCCGCTTGGGAAGCTGCGAAACTGAATGTGCAATTTCCCGGTGTGGTGGGGATGTGCGGGCTGCAAACGCACCATTTGTTCACCCCGAGTGATTTCGCCGAACGCTTGGGACGCTGGTCGCCGAGTTTTCAGTCTCCGGGTGGAACGGGACTTGGTTTTGATGATCTGCTGGAGAAATTGCCATGGAAACGACTTACCTGAGGGATCCCGCCTTCTGGACTTCGAGCGAACCCGCAGCGCCGGGATCCTCGTTCGTTCTGCCTCAGCTTGCGGGGGGGGAGCTCGAGGGCTTGGTGTTCTTCCAGACTTCGGGGACGATGGGTCAAGCGAGCTGGGTCGGACTGTCCCGGGACGCCCTGCTTTTCTCGGCGGCTGTCGTCAACCGACACCTTGAGGTCTTCGAAGATTCCTGCTGGGGGCTTGCCCTGCCATTGAATCACGTCGGGGGTTTTGGAGTCGTGGCACGGGCATTTGAGGCGGGTTCACGACTCGATTGCTTCCGTGAAAAGTGGAACCCCGCGCGGTTCACGTCGTGGCTGGCAGAGGGCTGCGTCAGCCATGTCTCGCTGGTGCCGACTCAGGTGCATGATTTGGTCAAGACGGGACTGCGTGCGCCTTCCTCCCTCAAGGTGGTGGTGGTCGGTGGCGGGGGACTCGATCAAACGATCGGGGGCGCTGCCCGCGATCTTGGATGGCCGGTGCTGGCGAGCTACGGCATGACCGAGGCGGGCTCCCAGATTGCGACTCAGAGTCTCGAATTACTAGAATTGCCGTATAGCTGCGGACCTATCGAGGTGTTGCCTCACTGGGAGGTGAAGATCGAAGGAGGCGGCTGTATTGCGATCCGCGGAGAGTCTTTGTTTAGTGGCGAACTCATTCGAGTCGGGCGTGAGTGGAGTTTTTCGAAACGCGCTGGCGATTGGTATGTGACCAAGGATCTGGGGAGACTCGACGAGGCGGGACTGCTGCCAACCGGACGTTCCGATGCGCTGGTCAAGATCCTCGGGGAGTTGGTGGATCCGGTCGCCGTTGAACGTGAACTCGGCGTGCCGGATGTATTGGTGGTCGCCTTGCCGGATCCACGGAAGGAACACCACTTGGTCGCCGTTTACGAGGACCCTGCGATCGGCAAGCGCGTTGAAAATCTGGTGACCGCCTACAATGGAAGTGCCGCAGGCTTCCTGAGGATTGACAGGGTGGTGCAGGTCGATGCGATTCCGCGTGGTGATCTCGGGAAGGTCCGTCGATTGGAGTTGGCGGGTCTGGTCGATGGACGGCGTGATTGCAGGTCGTCCGAATGAATCAGGCATTTGAAGATTGCCAAGATGGGGTCAACAGCGATACTTCGAACATCTTGATATTGTCAGGGTATAAATTTCCGCATTTGGGCGGACTGACGGAGGCCGCGGGCGGTGCGGTGCTTTGTCCCCACTTAACCGCCGATTTTTAAACTGAACTCAACTCTTCATTCCATGATCCAGCGCGCCAATGAGACCCCTTCCGAACCTAGTGAGGCAGACAAGCAAACGGGAAAAAAGAGTGGGTCGAAGGCGTCCAAGGGACGGGCGCGAGCGACGGAGTTCGGGATGCGTGCTCCGAGTCAGACGGTGAAGAACTACGTGCTGGACACCAATGTGCTGATCCACGATCCGGGCTGCCTTGGTCGGTTCAAAGAGAATCATATCTGCATTCCAGCCGACGTTTTGGTCGAGCTTGATCGCTTCAAGTCCGAGCAGTCGGAGCGCGGAGCGAATGCCCGTCGCGTGCACCGGATGCTGACCGAGCTTTTTTCTTGTTCCTCAAAGATTACCGAGGGGGTTCCAACGGATGGCGGTGGAACCGTGAGAATGGTGATTTATGACCCTGCGACTTGTCCGAAGAATTCGGAGTTGTTGAACCGCTTCCATCGGGTCTTTCCGGACCGGGAGCGCGTGGATCACCGGATCATGGCGGCCACACTGTTGCTGATGCAGCATAACGAGGCACCGGTGGTGCTGGTGACCAAGGACATCAACATGCAGTTGAAAGCCCGGGCGGTCGGGATCGAGTGCCAGGACTATCTCAACGACAAGGTCGATCCGCGCGAGGTTGCGAGCTACGATATTCGTCGTATTCAGGTCGATTCCAGTGAGCTCCAGCGTTTCGCAAGTTCCGGTGTGCTTGAGATTCCTCACGAGCGGAGGGTGGAAGTGGTGCTCAACCAGTACGTTCTGCTTGAAGCATCCGAGAAGCAGACGATGCCTGCCCGCCTTGCCTCCGAGGGCCGCTTGGTTCGACTACAGATTCCCGAAGCGCTCAAGATTCCCGATGGGATCGCGCTCAAGCCGCTCAATCTTGGTCAGCGCTGCCTGATTGATGCCTTGTTAAACCCGGATATTTCGCTGGTCACCTGCTATGGGCACGCCGGCACGGGGAAGACCTTGGTTGCCGTGGCGGCGGGTTTGCACGAGATGTTCAATCGCAACTACACTGGTTTGACGGTGAGTCGGCCGGTGGTGGCGATGGGCGAGCAGCTCGGTTTCCTTCCGGGGACTCTCGAAGAAAAAATGCGGCCATGGTTGCAGCCGATCCATGACGCGCTTGACTTGTTGATGAGGCCGCCCGCGCCGCTGGGGCCGCGCCGCAAGCAACAGAAGAAGGAAAACGATCCATCGGTGAAGAAACCCTATGAGGCGCTGCTTGAGCAGGGTGTCGTCGAGATTGAAGCACTCGCCTACATTCGCGGACGGTCGATTCCGAACCGCTTCTTCATCCTCGATGAGGCCCAGCAGTTGACTCCGCAGGAAGCGAAGACGGTGGTGACGCGGATGTCGCGTGGATCGAAGCTGGTGCTGGTGGGTGACCCCGCGCAGATCGACAATCCTTATGTCGACAGTCGCAGTAACGGGCTGGTCTACACGAGGAATCGTTTGAAAGGCCAAGCTTTTGTCGCGCACATCGCCCTGAACCGAGGTGAGCGTTCCGAGCTTGCGGAGGCTGGAGCAACGCTAATGTGACGTTGTGCTCGGGAGCTGGGTCAGTGGCAGAGCTGGCTCCGAAATGCAGGAAGATGGGGGCACAAAAAAACCACCGGGGCTTACCCCGATGGTTTTGAGAATTGTTCGGTATCCGAACAGGTGATCAGGCAAGAGCAGGCTCGTCGCTGTCGTCACCGTCGCACTTCTTCTTGCACTTGTCAGCCAAGGTAGGCTCTTCCGCATCGTCGCCGTCGCACTTCTTGCACTTGTCGGCGAGGGTCTCTTCCTTCTTCTCGTGCTTGTCGCATTCGCAACCATCCTTACACTTGCCAGGAATGGCTTCTTCTTCCTTTTCCTTCTTGTGCTTATCGCAGGTATCGCAGGCGATGATTTCTTCTTTCTTCTCCTCTTTGTGCTTATCGCAGGTGTCGCAGGCGAGTGCGATTGGTGCGCAGAGGCATGAGAGGAGGAGGGTTCGGAGCATGACTTTCATTGGTTGGTTTGGATGGTTGGTTGGAGTGTTCTCGGGCGTGGCGCCCGGGATAAGAACACACTAGTGGTAGAATTGTTCCCGAAAATGTCCAAAAAAATCTGGGATTCGCTTCTTTTTCGGGAAGTTAAGGTAAAACCGGGCCTCTGGTGGGGCTTTAGTCGAGGAGATCAGGGTAGTATTTTGAGGCCAGAGCACTGGTGAGATCGAGGATATCGAGGCTGAGAGGGGTTCTTACTGCCTGTGCCGCCATTTCCTGGCACTCGGCATGATTGAGGGCGCGGATGGCCCTGCGGACGCTGGGAACCTGATGGGGGCCCACGGACAGTTCCTGGACGCCGAGTCCGAGAAGGAGGGGGGTGAGGAGAATGTCTCCGGCCATTTCTCCACAGACGCCGGTCCAGATGTTGTTGGCGGTGCCGGCATCGATGGTTTGCTTGATCAGACGAATTACGGCCGGGTGGGTGGGCCGGTAGAGGTCGGCGACGTGGTGGTTCACCCGGTCGACGGCGACCGTGTACTGGATGAGGTCGTTGGTGCCGATGGAGAAGAAATCGACTTCCGGGGCGATCAGATCGGCGATCACGGCGGCGGAGGGCACCTCAATCATAATGCCGATTTCAAGGTTTTCGTCGAAAGGGATGTCCTGCCGGGCGAGTTCATCCATGCATTCCTTGATCATGTCCTTGCCGCGGCGGACTTCTTTGATGCCGGAGACGAGGGGGAACATGACGGCGACATGACCGTGGACGCTGGCCCGGAGGATGGCCCGCAGTTGTTCCTTGAACATGTCCGGGCGATCGAGCGAGACCCGGATGCCGCGCCAGCCAAGGAAGGGGTTGGGTTCCGGTTCGGTGAGAGGTTCGACGGGGAGCTTGTCACCGCCGGAGTCGAGGGTGCGGATGATCAGCGGGTGGGGGGCGAGTGCTTCGGCGAGGCGGCTGTAGGTCTCGGTTTGCTGGGTCTCGCCGGGGAGTTCCTCGCCTTTCAGGAGCAGAAATTCCGTTCGGTAGAGGCCGACGCCGTGGGCACCACTGTTCTGAACGAGTGGCAGTTCCTCGACGAGTTCGATGTTGGCAGAGAGGGTGATGGCGCGTCCGTCCAGGGTGACGGCTGCAGCATCGCGCTGGGCTTCAAGTTCGTGGCGGACCTGTTCCTTCTGCTCCTTGAGCTGGGTGTAGTGGCGCAGGGTTTCCTCGGTGGGATAGAGGATAAGTTTGCCGGAATAGCCATCAATGATGGCCGGCGTCAGGGCGGTGACGGCAAGGACGGCTCCTTCGAGGCCGACGACGGCGGGGATGCCGAGGGAACGGGCGAGGATGGCGGTGTGGGAGTTAACGCTGCCAAGTTCGGTGGCGAAGCCGAGCAAGAGCTGGCGATTCATCGCCGCTGTGTCGGATGGCGAGAGGTCGTAGGCGACGAGGAGGTGCTGTTCCTGGGGGGCGCTGTCGCGTTGCTCTTCCGGAGAAAAGTTTCTGAGGACCCGTTGGCAGACGTCTTCGATGTCGGCGGTGCGCTCGCGCAGATAGGGATCCGGCACGCGGCGCATGGCCTCGAGGAAGTTCTGAGCCACGGCGTAGAGGGCAAATTCGGCATTCTGTCCTCGTTTGGCAATCGCCTCGTCCACCTTGTCGACGATCGCCCGGTCTTCGAGCATCATCAGGTGGGCCTCGAAGATCTGGCTGTCTTTCTCGCCGGAGATGGCTTCGATTCGCTGCTGGAGTTCCCTGAGCTGGACTTTGGTTCGTTCGAGGGCGACGCGGAAACGCTGCTTTTCGGCCTCGATGTTAGAAACCTTGTAGACTTCCGGCGCGTTGAATCCGCGGGCGACGACGTGGATGGGAGCGATGCCGATCCCCCGGGAGACGGGAATACCTTGCAGGGTGAATTCCCCCGAGGTGCTTGGCGCTGCTGGATCCATGAACGATCCGAGGTTGAGGACTGCTGCCCGAAGATGGAAGAGCGAATTCTGGCTATAGTCTTTCGACGCTGGTTGCGCCCAGGTGAGGGTTTGGGGTGGTGGCCAGCGGCAGGGCGGCGATGGATTTACCCGGCGTGGCCGGCCATTTCCCCTGAAAATCCGGAGAGACAGGGGGGAGCCCCTGCGTCAAAGCCGCAGTTCGCGGGCGGCAATGAGGCTCAATGAGCTTGGGAATCCGGAGGCTTCAGTCCTCTTCGAATTTCCGATCGATGAGGTCAGCGAGAGCTGCGAGGGCGGCCTCTTCGTCTTCGCCTTCGGCGGCGACGATGATCACCGATCCGTTTCCGGCAGCGAGCATCATCAGGCCCATGATGCTTTTTCCATCGACCTCCTCGCCGTCCTTTTCGACGCGGATTTCTGAGGAAAACTTGCTCGCCGTTTTAACGAATTGAGCGGCGGGCCTGGCGTGAATGCCAAGCTTGTTTTGAATGGTGAGTTCGCGTTGAGCCATCTTGGAAGGGTGAAGAAGGGGCTGAGAGCCGGGCGGAGTCTAGGTAGAGGAAGTGCCTTCGTCCATGGGTTTTTTACGGGCGTTGGAGCCAGACGGATTCAGGCGTTGCCCATGTGGCGCATCAAGCGGTCGTTGAACTCGTCGGCCATGTTGTATCCGAGGCGTCTGAGCTGCTGGTCGAGGGCGGCGATGGCCACCATTCGGGCGGTGTCGCGGCCGGGAGCCACGGGGATTTCAACAAGCGGCACGCTCTGGCCGAGGATTTCGAAGGATTTCGGCTGGAGGCCGAGGCGGTCGACGTCGTTCTGGTCGGCGAGGGCGGTCAGATTGACGACGAGGTCGAGGCGTTTTTCCGGGCGAATCGAGGCGAGGCCGAAGAGGTTGGCGACGTTGACGATCCCGATGCCGCGGATTTCGATGTAGCCGCGGGAAAGGGCGGGTGCCGTGGCGGTGAGTTCACCATTGGCCCAGCGGATGCGGACCATGTCATCGGCGACGAGCGCGCCACCTCGTTCCAGCAGGCCGATCGCGGTTTCGCTCTTGCCGCTGCCGCTTTTGCCCATGATCAGGACGCCGATGCCGCGCACATCGACCATGCAGCCGTGGAGCGTTGTCGAAGGGGCGAACTCCGCTTCGAGCTTGAGCGTGGCGAGGTTGAGAAATTTCATCGTCACCAGTTTGGTGGTGAAGACCGGTATGCTGTATTTGGCGGCAATCGGCAGGAGGTGCTTGGGCAAATCGATGCCGCGCGCGATGACGATGGCCGGAATGTCCCGTTCGCACATCCTGAGGAAACGCTCTTCGCGCATCTCCAGGGTGAGTTTTTTGAGATAGGACATCTCGGAGTTTCCGAGGACCTGGATCCTTTTCTTGGCGAAATAGGAGAAGAAGCCGGCCAATGCCAGCCCCGGACGGTTGGGTGCGGGTTCGCGGATCGGGTGGTCGAAGCCTTTCTCCTCGCTGAGCAATTTCATCGAGAGAGCTTCGCCGTGACGCTCGAAGAAATCGCCAATGGAGACGGAAGTGGTTTGTTTGATCCGCGGAGGCATGGCGGAATGGTAGATGACGGCGGGCGGGAGGCGATGGAAAAGACGGGGCGGAATCCTTGAGTTGACAGTTTGATTCCCTTACCCGAGCCAGAGGCCGACGTGAGTAAACCATCAATGAAAGACCCCGTGGGGCGGGTTCGTTGGATCGGCATGGCCGAAGGGATTTCCTACCTGCTGCTGCTCGGGATCGCGATGCCGCTCAAATACTGGGCCGAGATGCCGATGGCGGTGAGGGTGACGGGATCGGCGCATGGGGGGCTTTTCGTGCTGCTGATGCTGGTGACGGCAGCCGCTTGGGGCTCCAAGTCCCTTTCTACGAAGGATTCCGCCTTGGTGGTGGTGGCTTCCCTCTTGCCGTTTGGGCCGTTTTTGATCGACCGCCGTTTGGCAAAGGATGAGGCGGGAGGTTGACATGGGGACGTTTTACGTCGATGCCTCCGCCGTCCATGAAATTCCGGACCCTTACCAAACTTGTCGCCGCCTCGCTTGTCCTGGCCGCGCCCGCCTCCCTGCATGCCGCTGATACGGAAGAAGGGAAACCCGCCAAAACCATGCCAGAGACACCAGCAGACGTAGCCGCCGCACCCGCAGACGCCCTCAAGACCGAGAGCGGACTTCAACACAAAGTCCTGACCGAAGGAAAGGGTGAGAAGAAGCCATCGGCGACCGATACGGTGACCGTTCATTATTCCGGCTGGACGCCTGACGGCAAACTCTTCGACTCTTCGGTTGAGCGAGGTGAGCCGACGAGCTTTCCGCTCAATGGAGTGATCAAGGGCTGGACCGAAGGTCTGCAGTTGATGGTCGAGGGTGAGAAACGACGTTTCTGGATCCCCGCTGATCTTGCTTACGGGGAAAATCCAGGAGGAGGTCGTCCGGGTGGCATGTTGGTTTTCGACGTGGAGCTGATTTCCATCAAGGAGGCTCCGAAGCCACCTGAAGATACCGAGAAGACCGCCGGTGGTGTGGCTTACAAGGTCATCGAAAAGGGTGAAGGAAGCGAGAAGCCGGCAGCCGATGACGTGGTGACCTTTCACATGACCGCGTCGAGCATGGAAGGTCAGCCACTGCAGGATACCCGCAGCGGACCGACACCTCCAAGCGTGCCACTCAGTGGTCCGGGTCTTCCTCCGGAACTTGCCGAAGCGCTCGGTGACATGGTCGCCGGAGAAAAGCGCAAGTGCTGGTTGCCCGAGTCGCGCATTCCGGGTGGCTTCGTGGTCGCCGAGCTTGAGCTGATTTCCTTCAAGAAGGCACCACCTGCTCCGGCGGTGCCCGAAGATGTCGGCGCGGTGCCTGACGATGCGGTCAAGACCGATAGCGGTCTCGCCTCGAAGGTCATCAAGGCGGCCGAGGGTGAGAAGCCGAAGGCGACCGATACGGTCAAAGTGCATTACACCGGTTGGACGACTGACGGGAAGATGTTCGACAGCTCGGTGACCCGTGGTGCGCCGACCGAGTTTCCGCTCAATCAGGTGATCAAGGGTTGGACCGAAGGGGTGCAGCTGATGAACGTCGGCGAGACGCGTCGCTTCTGGATTCCTGCCGATCTTGCCTACGGTGACAACCCGCAAGGCGGTGCTCCAAGCGGCATGCTTGTCTTTGATATCGAGCTCCTCGAGATCGTCCGCTAAGTCGGAGAACCAGATCGACGACCACCATGAGATCGGGAGTTGGGCGGCTTTTCCTGCTGTCTTTCCCGTTCCTCACGGGGTCGTGCGCCCTTCATTTCCCGAAGGAAAAGCAGGAGACGCAGCGTGTCGAAATGGCGACTCGCGCGGAAGCGGTTGAGCTTGTGGCAGCGCCGGATGTGCCGGTGGTGATGTTCGCCGACGAACTGCATACCGGGCTGATCCTCAAGCTCGCCTGGCTCAAGCGTCATGGTTACGTGCCGCCTCCGGAAATCGGGGAACACGAGCACGTGGTCTTCAGTTGGGGAGATGAAACGGCTTACGTCCAGGAGCGCTGGCTGACGCCTTTTCAGGTCATCGACGCCCTGTTCCTGCCATCGGCCTCGGTGATGGAAATCATTCCAATGGACTGGAATATCCCGGAAGTGATGCCGACCCAGCGGCTCTATCAGGGCTTCGCCCCCGAATCGGCTGGTGCCACTCTGGCGGCGTTTCTGAATCATTGTTCGGTCAGGGATGAGAATGGCGTCCCGGTGACCGTGTCCAAGTCGAGTTGGGGTGAGGGATTGCTGATCCGGTCTCCCCACTCTTACTACTTTCCTCGTATTTGTAATATCTGGACGGTTGATGCCCTGCGTGCCGCTGGCTTCAAGATCGGTGGCTATCGCGGTCTGTCGGCCGATGGTATGGTCAGACAGGTGACTCGTCCGGAGAATGGTTTCCAGCAGATCTGGGCACCCGAATGGCAGATGCCCGATGAGGGACCTGAAGCCTGATTCAATCCCTTCCGCCAGGTGGCGACTTGGGCGCCAAGCTTGATGGGTGCGTCCTCTCGGATACAAAGATATCCTCTCCGTTGCCGGAGAGGATATCGATCGGGGAACGCTTTGTTAGGGCAAATCTCAACGTTGCGCCATGATCCGTTCGTGGGGCATCAGCTCTCCTTCTGGAAGGATGACCTTGGGATCGGGCGAAGGGGAAAATCTGGCGAGTGATGGCGCGGAGATCGTCAACTTACCATCGACCTCCTCGACGAGGATGTGGGATGGAAAGATCGGGCAGGACGAATTCTGCCAAGCCGTCCAGTTCTTGCCGCCGCTGGCGGAAGTCCGGAATGAGTCGGCGTGGAGTTGGGCGTAGAAGCGGCGGGTAACACCGGCTTCGCGCTCCTCGATGGCAACGGATCCATGAATCAGTTGGCGCACCACAAGTCCGCGCATTTCGAGGAGCAGGCGACGACCGTTTGATTGGTAGATCGTCGTGGCGGTTCCGTCGCCGTGGTAGGCAATCGCGTTGTCGAGCATCCGGTTGGCGGTGGAAAGAATGCGCACCTTCTCGTTGGAAGTCAGTTGCGATGGAACAGGGCGATCATCGCTCTGCGGCTTTTCTTCTGCTGATGCGGGGAGCACGAACAGGGCGGCAATCAGTGGGAGCAAGGTGCGTTTCATTGGAGACATGATGCCAATACTTTGGTTTTATTAATATACCGGGATCACGTTAGAATATGAAACGAGTCGTATTCTCCTAAATACAAGCAAGTTACGAACTATTAATGTGGTCAAGACTGCAAGACTAACAGCAGGAAGCGTGAAGCTGCTTGCCATTAACCACGGCTGAATTGGGAGCACCAAGGGCGCGTCTCTTCGGACTCCGGTCTCGAAAGGAACGGGCCTGTTAGACGGTAATTGCAGGCTCTAGGCCAGCGAGGGAACGCCGGTCGCCGGATCGCATTCCTTGGTGTAATCCACTCCCTCCAGGCCGAAACCGAAGAGGCGCAGGAAGCTGGAGTCGTAACCTTCGATGTCGGCGAGTTCGTGCAGGTTGTCGGTGTTGACGTTTTTCCAAGCCTGGTCGACCTCGGCCTGAATGCCGGCCTCCATTTCCCAGTCGTCGATGCGGATGCGCCCTTTGTCATCAGGCTGGGGATCGGCCTTTCCATAGAGGCGATCGCGGAACAAGCGGTCCATCTGTTCGATGGTGTCCTCGTGGTTGCCCTTGGCCTTCATGACCTTGTAGAGCATGGAAATGTAAAGAGGCACGACGGGGATGGCCGAACTGGCTTGAGTGACGAGTGCCTTGTTGACCGAGACCCACGCTTTCCCGTTTAGCGGGGCGAGCTTCTCATCGAGGGCACGCTGGGATTTTTCCACGTCCTCTTTCGCGGCTCCGATGGTGCCGTTGGTGTAGATTGGCCAAGTCACTTCAGGGCCGATATAGGAGTAGGCGACGGTCTTCACCCCTTCGGCAAGCACGCCGGCTTCCTGCAGGGCGTCCATCCACATCTCCCAGTCTTCGCCTCCCATCACGGCGACGGTGTCATCGATTTCCTGCTGGCTGGCGGGTTCGATGGTGATCTCATCGACGACTTTGGTGCCGGTGTTGAGGTTCTTGTTGGTGTAGGCTTGGCCAATCGGTTTGAGCACCGACTTGTAGGTCTCGCCGTCGTTGGGATTGGTGCGGCGTGGCGAAGCGAGCGAGTAGATCACGCAGTCGACCTGACCCATGTCGGCCTTGATGGCTTCGATCACGGTGGCCTTCATTTCATTCGAGAAGGCGTCGCCGTTGAAAGAGCGGGCGTAGAGTCCGGCGGCGGTGGCTTCCTTTTCGAAAGCGGCGGTATTGTACCACCCGGCGGTGCCGGTGCGGCGTTCATCTCCCGGCTTTTCAAAGAACACGCCCATCGTGTCGGCACCGCAGCCGAAGGCGGCGGCAATGCGTGAAGAGAGGCCGTAGCCGGTCGAGGATCCGATCACCAGGACCTTCCTGGGTCCGTTGTCGATCGGGCCGCGTGCCTTGACGACGGCGATCTGGTCGGCGACGTGCCTGGCGCAACCTTCGGGGTGGGAGGTGGTGCAAATGAATCCGCGGATCTTGGGCGCAACAATCATGTTGCGGTTGAGCCTAGGGCGTGGATTTGGAGGCGGCAAGCGCGGGGATTCAATAGCTTTGATCGGATATTCGCATGATGGGGGAGTTCCTTGTTGGTGTCTGACGGCCCAACATGAGGCTTCCCAGCGCGACGCTTTCCATGCAATTGCTCGGTAATCGGTCGGGCTGGTGGGGCGTGGTTTTCCGGACTTGTTTCAGCTTCCCATGAGTAAGCAAAGCAGCGCTTGCGACCAGGACTTCTGGTCGTCCTCCCAGTCGACGAAGTTAGATCCCAGCAGGCTGATCCCAAGGCCTCCGCAATCTGCCCACAGAGAACAAGCTCAGCGGGAGCCGGTTTTCGACCTGACTGGATCGCCCTGGAAATGGGCCCACAAGTTCATCCTTGCATTAATTTGTTATTTAGCTAAATAACGGGACATGACGGTGCAGCAGCGGGCGAAGGTGTTCAAGGCTTTGGGGCATCCGGCGCGCTTGGCGATGGTGGAGCGCTTGGGGAACGGGGAATGCTGTGTGTGCATTTTGATGGAGATGCCGGAGCTGCCGAAACTCAGTGGGCCGACGATTTCGCAGCACCTTCTGGTCTTGAAAAACGCCGGCATCGTCGCCGATGAGAAACGGGGTCAACGCGTCTACTACCGCCTGCTGATGCCCTGTGTGGCGAATATTTCGCTGTGCGTGAAGGAACACTCGACTGCCTGATAATCGTGAAAACACCCGAATCCAAAGAATCGAGCGCCTGTTGTTCCGGTGGGTCATCCCAAACGTCCTCATCGAAAGGGGAGCCAGCGGAGGCGGGGCAATGCGGGAATATGGATGCGCATGCCGGGGAAGGAAAGAGGCGCGGCGGAAGGCTGTGGTGGATCGCTGCTGGCTTGGTCGCGTGGTGGCTGGTGTATCGCAATCTTGAGCCCGCTGCCGCGTGGTTTACGCACACGCTTTGCGGGTTGCCGCATGATTCCCATTTGGGAGCTGCGGTCGGATTTTTCGTTTTTGAAACGCCTAAAGTGCTGCTGCTGCTGGCGCTGATTGTGTTTGGCGTGGGCATCGTGCGCTCGTATTTCTCGCCGGAGCGCACACGGCGGATTCTATCAGGAAGGCGCGAGTCGGCGGGCAATGTGCTGGCCGCGCTGTTAGGGATCGTCACGCCATTCTGCTCGTGCTCGGCGGTGCCCTTGTTCATCGGTTTTGTGACCACGGGCATTCCACTCGGTGTGACGTTCTCGTTTCTGATCGCCGCGCCGATGGTCAACGAGGTGGCGCTGGTCTTGTTGTTCGGCCTGTTCGGCTGGAAGGTCGCGGCGATCTATCTGGGCACCGGGTTGGGCATCGCGATCCTCTGCGGCTGGATCATCGGCCGCCTGAAGATGGAGAAGCACGTCGAGGACTGGGTCTATCAGATCAAAGCCGGCGATGCCGGCGAGGATGAACTTATCGACGCGGCCGCCCGAATCCGCCTCGGCCTGGAAGCGGTGAAGGAAATCGTGGGGAAGGTCTGGATCTATGTGATTCTTGGCATCGCGGTGGGCGCGGGTATCCACGGCTACGTGCCGGAGAATTTCATGGCATCCATCATGGGCAAGGGCGCGTGGTGGTCGGTGCCGCTGGCGGTCATCATCGGTGTGCCGATGTATTCGAACGCCGCGGGCATCATCCCGATCGTGCAGGCGCTGTTAGGCAAGGGCGCGGCGTTGGGAACTGTGCTGGCGTTCATGATGTCGGTCATCGCGCTGTCGCTGCCGGAGGCCGTGATCCTGCGCAAAGTGCTCAAGCCACGCCTGATCGCCGTGTTTTTCGGTGTCGTGGCCACGGGCATCATCCTGATCGGCTGCCTGTTCAATCTCATCATGTGACACCCAACCTAACATCAACACGCCATGAAGCTCCAGATCCTCGGCACCGGATGTGCCAAATGCAATCAGCTCGCCGCCTCCGCCCAAGCCGCTGCTGACCGACTCGGTCTCGACTACGAATTCGAAAAAGTTACCGACTTCATCCGCTTCGCGGAAATGGGTGTGATGGTCACCCCTGCGCTGGTCGTGGATGGCAAACTCAAAGTGGCGGGCAGGGTCCCGTCCGATGCGGACCTTGAAAAAATGCTCAAATCCTAACACCTCGAATTGCCATGATCGCGAAACAAATCATCCGCGGCGTCCTGCTCATCGTCGTCCTTGGCAGTCTGGCCATCTGGGCAAACCGGGAGTATCAGAAGTCCCATGCCGAAGCCGTTCCGGCGGGGACGGAGAACCTGCCTGCCGTCACCGGCGATCAGGTGGTCATGACCTATTTTATTTCCGGCACGCGCTGCGAGTCCTGCCAAAAAATCGAAGCCCTGACCAAGGAAACTGCGGAGAAGGATTTCGCCGCTGAGCTCGCTAGTGGTAAACTTGTATTCCGGGTCATCGATACCGACGAGCCCGGCTACCAACATTATACGGACGACTATCAACTCACCTCGAAAACTGTGATTCTCAGCCATCGGAAGGGCGGCAGAGAATCCGAGTGGGCAGACATGAGCAAAGTCTGGGATCTTCTCGATGACGGTCCAGGCTTTCACCACTATCTCGGCACGCAAATCCGTGCCTACCTCGGCTCGTGACCTACACCGTCATCCTCGGAACCGGGCTCTGGCTCGGCATGCTGACCTCGGTGAGTCCGTGCCCGCTAGCGACGAATCTGGCGGCCACCGCCTATCTGTCGCGGCGGGTGGATTCGCGGAAACGCGCCATCGCCGGCACGCTGGCCTACACGCTCGGGCGAGTCGCGGCTTATGTGGCGATCGCCGGGTTGTTAGCAGCTGGTCTCGCTTCCGCGCCGGGGATCTCGCAGGGGCTTCAGCGCTGGATGACTCCGCTGCTCGGGCCGCTGCTCATCCTCACTGGTATGGTGTTGTTAGGATTGATCTCGCTGCCGTTCCAATCCTCGTTCACCAGCCAGGCTAGCGCGAAAAAATGGGCGTCGCGCGGGTTGGCGGGTGAGTTGGTGCTCGGGTTTTTGTTCGCTCTTTCATTCTGTCCTGTCTCGGCGGCTTTGTTTTTTGGCAGCTTGGTGCCACTCGCGCTCGGCAGCGGATGGATCGTGCTTCCCGTCACGCTCTATGGTATCGGCACTGCGGCACCGGTGGCGGGTTTCGCGTTGGTCATGATCTTCAGCACACGGGCGGCCTCGCAACTAGCAGGTGGTGTTTCGAAGGCGCAGCCATGGATTCTCAAAGCAACGGGTGTTCTTTTGCTAGCTGCTGGGCTGTATCTTACGGCAAGGGACACGCTCGGCTTGCTTGGCGACTGAAGTCGCTGCTCCTTGGGGTGCTCAATCGAGTCTTGGTGCGCTGTGTTCGCCGGTGCGGATCTCTTTTAGTCGGGCTTGGAGTTGGGCGACTTTTTCGGGGTTCTTGGCGGCAAGGTTGTGGCGTTGGCCGATGTCGTCCTTGAGGTTGTAGAGGCCGACCGATTGGCTGTCCTCGGGAACCTTGTGCTTGTTCATCCAGGCACTGGGAACCTTCCGTTCGTCACCTGATTTGCTGTCGATCAGGAGCCAATCACCCTGGCGGAAGGCATATTTTCCTTTGAAAGTGTTGTGGACCATCTCGTCCCGCGGGCCGGCATCGCTTTTGCCACGCAGGTAGGGAAGGAAATCGAAGGAATCTTCGGCTGAGCTACTAGGAAGCTCATAGCTCACCATCGAGGCGAGTGTGGCGAGGATGTCGGTCTGAGAGATCAGGGCGTTGGATACGGAGCCGGGTTTGATGACTCCGGGCCACTTGACGATGAAGGGGACACGGTGGCCACCTTCATGGATGTCGCGCTTGAGGCCGCGCAGTGGAGCGGAAGACCAGTGGTCATATTTTTCGTCACGAGCGTAGGCGTAAAACTCCGCACCGTTGTCAGCGGTAAAGATGATGAGGGTGTTGTCGGACTTGCCCGCCTTTTCAAGCGCTTCCATCAGTCGACCGCAAATATGGTCCGTCTGGTAAACGAAATCACCGTAGGGCCCCGCCTGGGATTTGCCGTCAAATTCATCGTTGGGAATGATCGGGGCGTGAGGTGAGGGGAAGGGGAAGTAGAGGAAAAAGGGCTTCTCGGAGTCTTTCTGGGATTCAATCCAGGCGACTCCCTTGTCGGCGAGGGTAGGCAGGACTTGATAGAAGTCCCAATCGGCCAGCGCCGGTCCTGGGCGTGCTTCCCAGTTGCCTTCCTTGGTGGTCGTCTTGTGCTGACCCGGCGTGAAGCTAACATCGGGAACACGCGTCACCTTGTCATTTTCGATCCAGCAGTAAGGAGGAAAGTTGATGACATTGTCACCGAAGTAGTAATCGAATCCCCGGGCGAGCGGTCCGCCGGGAATGGGCTTGGACCAGTCGAAGTCCTCGTGGCCCCAAAACCGGGATTTCTTTCGTGAATTCTCGTCAGCATTTGTTTTGGCGCCGGGAACCTTGATCGCATCCCAGTCCCAGCCGAGGTGCCACTTGCCGATGCAGGCTGTCGTATAACCCTTCTCTCTCAGCATGCCGGGCAGGGTCAGCTGGTCGGGCTTGAAAACGGTGGCGCCCATGGCATTGACAATCCCGTGGAAGTCGCGCCAGTGGTGCCTTCCTGTCAGCAGTGCGTAGCGCGAAGGAGTGCAGATGCCGGAGGACGAATGCCCGTCGGTGAAGCGCATGCCTTCGGCGGCGAGCCGATCAAGACTTGGTGTGGGGATTTTCGAGTCATGGTTATTGGCACCCAGATCTCCATAACCCATGTCATCGGCGTAGAGGATGACAATATTCGGAGGTGCTGCATGGAGCCCTGAAACGAGCAAGAGCGAAAACAGCAGGAAACGCATGACAAGATTTGATTCTCGTTATTTGAGGAGGTGAGCTCCTCTCGATGGTCGGGATGCGAAGATGTCGGGCTTGATGCCAGTGGCTGCTTCGTAGTCGGCGGCGAGTTTGGAGGCGATGGCTTCCGCTTTTCCGGACTCACAAAGGGTCACGGTGGAGCCGCCGAATCCACCTCCCGTCATGCGGGCTCCGATCACGCCGCCCTCGCGGCCGATCTTATTGGCAATTTCAACCATCAGATCGAGTTCCTTGCAGGACACTTCGAAGTCGTGGCGGAGAGATGCGTGGCTTTCGGCCATCAGCTTTCCGAGGACTTCGAAATTGCCGGCTTCAAGAGCCTTTGCTGCCGCCATGGTGCGTTCGATTTCGCCGACCACATGGCGGGAGCGTCGGTTGATCGGATCACCCAAGTCGTCCCAGGCGCTTTCGACGTCAGCCATGGTCACATCCCTCCAGGAACTCTTGCCGATGATGGCGAGACCGTCCTCGGTGTTCTTCCGGCGTTCGGCATAGCTGCCGTCCGAGAGTTCGTGGTTCACTTTGGTATTGGAGACGAGGACGGTGAGATCAGGGTTTTCAAAAGGGACCAGTTCGGGTTCTCCGGTCTTGCAGTCGATCAGCACCAGTCGGTTTGGCTGACCGAATGCGGAGGCGAACTGGTCCATGATGCCGCAGGGAACATGGGCAAAGTCGTGCTCGGCTTTCTGGCAGAGGAGTCCCTTCTCGCGGGTCTCAAGCACGGTATCGAGAAGGCCCTCAAGCAGGGTGGCCATGGCACATTCGAGAGCGGCTGATGATGAGAGCCCCGCACCGAGCGGGACGGAAGAAACGATGAAGGCGTCGAATCCAGGGATGTGGTGCCCCCGGTCCTGGAAGCCGCGAATCACTCCGCGGATGTAGTTCGCCCACTTGGGGATTCCGGGTTCCTTGAGTTTGTCCAAGTTGAGGGTGACAGGTTCATCGAAGGTGGTCCCAATTCGACCTTTGCGGGAGTCATTGCTTCTCGCGGCGATGACAACATAGCGGTCGATGGCGAATGGCAGGACAAAGCCATCGCAGTAGTCGATGTGTTCGCCGATCAGATTCACCCGTCCGGGGGCGGCGGCGGTGACCGTGGCTTCCACTTTGAAGTTTTCCCGTAGGAGGGTGGCCGCATCGTTGGCGAGATCGGCAAGAGGGGTGTTGAGTTGCAGCGACATGGGTATCTGGGAGGAGGAAAGCGGAAATCAATTCGATGGGGAAGAAGAACAGGGGAAATCGATGCTCATCGGCTGAGTCTGCTTGTCCGAAGTGCTCCCGGAGGATGTTTCTTCCCGGCCGCCGGACCCCGAAGGCACAATCGAAGGCGCAGGCGAACGAAAACGGACTTGATCGTTTCGTCCGATCAGAAAGGCTTCGCAGGTGGGCGGCGCGCTTGATGGGATACGATTCGAAGAACTCAGCGAAATGCTCGCTCGGGATGGGGTGAGTCGTTCCCACGCCCTCCCTTTGTTCCGGTGGCTGCAGCGGGGAGTGGAGAAGGACATGCTCGGTCCTCTCAAACGCTGGATCGATTCGTGGGATGGGGAGCTGCGGACGCAGGTCGAGCAAGTCGCGGAGACTCCCAGTGGCGATGGATGGACCAACAAGTTCTTGTTGCGCCTGTCCGATGGGGCGGAGGTCGAGTCGGTGTTGATGGGGTTCCCGGGACGCTTTTCTGCGTGCCTGAGCACGCAGGTCGGCTGTGCGATGGGATGTGTCTTTTGTGCGACCGGACAGATGGGATTCAGTCGTCATCTGACGGCCGGGGAGATCGTTGCCCAAGCGCGGCATGTGGCGGTTGAGGTTGAGCGCCGACATGGGGAGAAGATTCGCAATCTGGTGATGATGGGGATGGGCGAGCCGCTGCACAATTTCGACGAGACCATGCGAGCCCTCGATATTCTAACCGATACCCGCGGGATGGGATTCGGTTCGACCAAGGTGACGGTGAGTACGGTGGGTCACGTGCCTGGCATTCTCAAGCTTGCCCGCCATCCACAGAAATACTCTCTGGCGGTCAGCTTGCATGGGGCGACCGATGAGGAGCGTGGGAAGCTGATTCCCGTGAACAAGCGCTGGCCGCTCGCGGAGTTGATGGCGGCGTGCCGCGAGTATACCGAGATCAAGGGACTCGAGGTATTCATCGCGTGGACCCTGATTGGTGGCGTGAATGACGATCGAGAGCATGCTCTCCGTCTGGCAGATCTTCTGAAAGGCATGACCGTTCATGTGAACCTGATTCCACTCAATCCCACCGAAGGTTATGGGGGTGAGGCGCCCGAGTGGGAAAAGGTGGAGGCTTTCCAGCAGGTGCTGCTCGATGCGGGATTGCCAGTGACGGTGAGACAGCGTCGGGGCATCGATGTCGGGGCGGGATGTGGTCAACTTAGCACGGCGAAGAAACGTCGGGCTTCGGAGGTGTAGGTTTGGGTTTGGATCTATTCACCGGCAAGTAGTCGAGGCGGCGGGTTTCTATCGCTGTCGGTGATGAAGAGAGTCGCAATAGAGATATTTGTGGTATTGGGGTTGGCTGGGGTGATCGTCTTTGGAGCAATCTCAACTGGTGTAGTGACCTCGTCTCAGGGCACGGTCCATTCGGGAATTTTAAGTGATTTCAACACGCTCAGCGCAGCTCTCAGAATGTATGAGGTTAATGTGGGACGCTTCCCAAGAACCGAGGAGGGGCTTGCTGTATTGGTGAATGAACCTGCTACGTTGGCGGAGGGTGATCGTTGGGTGAAGCTGATGGATCGCATCCCCGTTGATCCGTGGCAGAATGAATATCGCTACATGCACCTTTCAGAGAATGAAGACGGATCACCCTTCGAGCTTTGTTCAGCCGGGCCTGACGGAGTATTCGGAAACGAGGATGATTTGAGTTCGTTGTGTGACTGAACCAAGGCGATCAAGCTAGGGAATTGCCGACCGTTAGAACTTCCATCTTCAACCGCAGATGAACACGGATGGACGCAGATCCCGGGAAATACTGAATTTTAATCCGGAATCCGAAGCCAACTTTCCAGAAAACGGCTAGATCTCAAGAAAACATCCCTTTTCAATCTGCGTTCATCGGCGTTCATCTGCGGTTTTATTTCGATTTCTCCCCTAGCTTGATCGCCTTAGTGACTGAACTGGAATCGGTGGCTTGAAATCACGCCCTCGATGCGCGATCAATGGTCTGTGGAAACCGTGCGACTCGACAAGTGGCTTTGGGCGGTGCGTCTGTTCAAGACGCGCTCGCTTGCCGCGAAGGCATGTGAGAGTGGTCGGGTGAAATCCGATGGCAGGATCCTGAAGGCCTCTTCGGTGGTTCGTGTTGGAGAGTTGATGGAGTTGCCGTTTCAGGAAGGGCCGGGAACCCGGGTCGTGAAGGTGCTTGGTTTGATCGAGCGCAGGGTCAGTGCACCGCTGGCACGGGAGACTTGCGAGGACCTGACGCCCGAGGATGTGACCGAGGCACGGCGATTGTGGGCTGAGAACCGGAGCTTCCGGAAAGAGGGTTCTCAGGGGCGTCCGACCAAGAAGGATCGGCGGGATATCGAGAGCCAAAAGTTTTGAGCTGGTGGGATTGCCTTCGCGCTTGAGAGCGCTAGTTTTCTGCCGGATGGAAGTGTGGAGCGAGAAGATCAAGCGTCGTCTGGGCGGCAGGACTTGGAGCCGGAGGGGAAAGCGGAGCGTTCCGGTTCCTGACGAGGCGCTGAGTGGCTGGTGCAAGGATGCCAGTCAAACGCTTGGCCTCGGAGCGCTGGCGGAGCGGGTCACGGTAGGCTGGAATACTCGCTTGCAGACCACGGCCGGGCGGGCGTGGTGGCCCGACGGAGTGATCGAGTTGAATCCCAAGCTCAGAGAATTCGGTGACGAAGAGCTGTGGCGGACGGTGAGGCACGAGCTGGCGCATCTGGTGGCTTACGAGCGGGCTGGCCGCAGAAAAATCTCGGCCCATGGTGTGGAATGGAGGCTGGCTTGCCGGGAGCTTGGGATTCCGGGTGAGACGGTGAAGCATGCTTTGCCATTCGGCGGTCGGCGGGTGGCGAGGAAGTTCGCCTACTCATGTGCTCATTGTGCGACCACGATCGAGAGGGTCCGCCGGATTCGCGGGTCAGCGGCTTGCTACGAGTGTTGTCGTAGATACGCGGGAGGAGGCTTCGATGAGCGCTTTCTGCTGATGGAAAGGAAACTTCAAGGGAGAGCTTGATCGGTGATGAGGAATGTTTTGACCGTCCTGCTCAGTCTGGCTCTGGCTGGCAGCTTGTGGATGCTTGCCGGGAAAGCGCCGGATCAGAGTCCAGGCGTGACTGAGATCGGGGAGCTGCCATCGCCGGATCCTCTTGCGGATGTACTTGCCGCGATGAGGGAAGAGCTTCCCGGGGTGTCGATCGGGTTTTGTCTGATGGACAAGGATGGGAAGGTGCTTTCCGAGATGAATGGCGACATGCCGATGATTCCGGCTTCGACCTTCAAGACGCTGACGACGGTGGCGGCACTGGATCTGTTAGGGCCTGAATTCCGCTTCGCGACTCGGCTTGTCTCCGAAGAACCATTGGATGGTCGGATCGCGGGGGATCTCGGGATACTCGGGGGAGGGAATCCAATGCTCTCGATGGAGGATCTTGAAGGGATCGCAGACCGTTTGAAGGAAGAGGGACTGTGGCGGATTGACGGGGGGGTGGTCGGAGATGGTTCCTTGTTTCCCGCGAGCATGGCCGGTGACTTCTGGGGCTGGGGCGATGTGGGAAATGGCTACGGCAGCCCGGTCTCGGGATTGAATCTGGAGCACAACCGATTCGTCGCCGTCTTTCGCCCGAACGGAACGGTCGGGGAGCCGGCGGAGTTTGTCGGAGCTCGACCAGAGGTTCCCGGAGTGACGTGGTTGAATCAGGTGATGACGGGCGCGGCGGGCAGTGGCGATGGGGTCATGATCTACGGTGGGCCAAGAGCGACTCGCATTTTGCTGACAGGCACCGTGCCTCAGGGAGCCGCATTTGGGGTGGGAGGAGCGGTGCCGGATCCTGCGGAGTTCGCGGCTTTTCATCTGCATCGCTTGCTTGTCGAGCGGGGGATTACGATTGCCGGGTCACCACGCGCCGGGACGGCGAAGGGAAGTCACCTATGGTTGAACCACCTGTCACCGACGGTGGCGGAGATCCTGCCGGGATTGCATGGCCGAAGCGACAATCACGAAACGGAGTGTTTGTTCCAGATGCTGGGGGTGAAGGAGGGAGGCGCTGCGGCGGAGGTGCTCAGCGAGTATTGGAACGAGCGAGGCATCGAGCGGCTTCGAGTCGTCGATGGCTCGGGCTTGTCTCGTGCGGACTTTGTCTCGGCGCAAGGTCTGGCAAGGGTCCAGTGGCTGGCGCTTCAGCAGGCAGGGGGGGAGATTTACCGGAACTCGCTGAGCGCCGCTCACGGTGGGGCGGTCCTGTGGAAGGGGGGAGCGATGTCGTCGGTGAGGTCGTGGACGGGTTATGTCGAAAGCGGGTCCGGAGAGGTACTCGGCTTTGGGTTGATTTTCAACCATTACCTCGATGGATCGGAGTTGGACGCTTGGAGGGATCGACTGCTGGAAGCGGCGATGGGGCTTTAGGACGGTTTTTGTGACTCTTTGCCCGGGAATGAGCTCGATTCGGGGCTGAAGTACGCTGGAGTCCACCGGCTGGATTTTAAGTACACCGAGAATCACTGAACTGCTGGTTTATTGGATTTTCAGGCTCCAAATTCTAAAAAATCCCACCAAAACTGGCAAAATTTTCATCTAATATGGTCGCTTATTCACCAAAATACACTTCTTAACCTATTGATAGTTAGTGAGTTAAAATATTATTTCGGGATTGTTCAATAAACCTTGCGAACTTTGGTGTACTCTGGTGTAGTTCGAGGCACGTCAGCGAATTGGCGCCCACCCGATGTCTGTTTCACCCAAAGTCTACGAAAGTGACTACGACTATAAGATGGACCCGAAGTATCGGGTTTCCGTCCCGGTCGCTTTCCGTCCGGACGAGGGGGATGCGGTTCGCCTGCAGGTTTCGAAGGAGCAGGGCGAGAAGGTGATCAAGGTGTTCACGCTGGAAGCTTTCGAGGACAAGTTCCGCCAGATTCAAGCGGCGGAGATTCCTCAGGGAAACAAGAACAAGCTGGCCGGTGCGCTGCGGATGACCTCGAAGCAGGTCACCATCAGCAATCAGGGCAAGCTGACGATTCCCAAGGACTGGGCGGACAAGATCGGCCTGAAGGCGGATGGTTCCGTCAAACTGGCAGGCCGCGACAGTTACTTCGTGGTCTGCACCGAAGACGCATTCACCCGGATCAGCGAGGCTGATCTCAACATGGACGACGGAGGACTTGGAGTTCTCTGATCCAACCAACGATTTACACCCACGAACGACAAATGCTGTTCGCCCCACCAACTCTGACATCCGGACCAAGCCGTCCGGTGGCACCCACCGCCGATGTATCGGCTCCGGTGTCAGGGTTGGGCGTAATTTCACCACGGCACGGATCTCTCGGGACAGTGCTCCGCTCCGTGGTATCAAACGCGATTGCTTGCTCCGGTTTCCATGGCTGGTTGGCGGGGCGGCAATCGGTGACTTTCCAGGCTGAGCGTAAGGAGTTTCTCGGGACAGTACTCCTTTCGCCAATTACACCGCTGGTCCGTGCCGCTTTCCATAGCTGGTTTACGGCACGGCCCGCGGGACATTTTCCAACTGAGAAGGAGGGGTCATTCGGGACAGTGGCCACTTCCGATCGACACAACACGATTGCCCGCTCCGGTTTCCATGGCTGGTTGGCGGGGCGGCAATCGGTGACTTTCCAGGCTGAGCGTAAGGAGGTTCTCGGGACAGTACTCCTTTCGCCAATCATACCGCTGGTCCGTGCCGCTTTCCATGGCTGGTTTACGGCACGGCCCGCGGGACATTTTCCAACTGAGACGAAGTGGCCATTCGGGACAGTGGCCACTTCCGATCGACACGACACGATTGCCCGCTCCGGTTTCCATGGCTGGTTGGCGGGGCGGCAATCGGTGACTTTCATGAGTGACGACGCGGATGATGCGGCGAACTCGGACTCCGGCTTTCATGTGTCGGTGCTCCCGCGCGAAACCGCCCAATGGATGAATGCCGGGCAGGGAAAGTTCATTATCGACGGCACCCTTGGTGGGGGCGGTCACAGTGAGGCTTTTCTGAAGGCGGGCGCGCGGGTGCTCGGTGTCGACCGGGATCCTGAAGCTCTGGCTCACGCCAGCCAGCGACTTTCTGTGTACGGGGATCGCTTCCATGCCTGGCAGGGAAACTTTGCCGAACTTGGCGATCACCTCGCAGGTCAGGGGGGAGAGCGGGCTGATGGCCTGCTACTTGACCTCGGGGTATCGTCCCGGCAGCTCGACGCCGCGGAACGAGGATTCTCGTTCCGCGGCGAAGGGCCCCTCGACATGCGGATGGGTCCGGCAATAAATCTCACGGCGGCCGAGGTGGTCAATGAGTGGTCCGAGGCTGAATTGCTAAAAATTCTCTGGGAGTATGGTGAAGAGCCCAAGGCGCGTCGAATTGTTCGAGCGATCCTGGCGCGGCGCAGCGAGCGACCGTTCACCACGACGACGGATCTCGCCGATTGCATCGAAAAAGCCGTTCCCAGAAGCGGTCGGACTCATCCTGGAACCCGAACTTTTCAAGCCATCCGGATCGCAGTGAACGATGAGCTTGGTTCGCTTGAGCGAGCGCTCGAATCGTCGGTCGACCTCCTCAAACCTGGAGGGCGACTGCTGGTGATTACTTTCCACAGTTTGGAGGATCGAATTGTAAAAAGATTCATGAGGGATCGGTCGAAGGTATGGCTTGACCAACCCGACTGGCCTGAGCCACGCCTGAACCCGCGACTGACATACAAGCTGCTCCAGCGCAAAGCAGTCGCCCCAAGCGATGAAGAGATCCGAGTGAACCCCAGGGCCCGCAGTGCAAAACTGCGGGTCGCCGAGCTTCTGGACCCAGAGACCATTGCATCATGAATCGCCGTCGTAACGAGGACCACACGTCCCACTATTTCGCCTTCTTCGCACTGGTGCTTGCGTTCGTCGCAGCCACCACCGGGGGGGCGATGCATGCGATCTTCCGCAACGGTCAGATCAAGACCGAGCGCAAGATTGCAGAGACGCGTCAACGCATTGAGCAGCATCGTCTCGACATGCAGATGATCGAGGTGCGCCGGGAGAAACTTGTCGACCGCTACGAGATCCGTGAGCAACTCAAGCATTGGAGTTCGGAGCTCGTTCCCGTCACCCACGGGGTGGTCGAGAAAGTCCGCCCATTGCCGGAGTCGGTAAGCGGACCTGTCGCTTCCCGTTCCTGATTCATGTCCACCCGCTCCTTTCATGTCAGATGTTTGATGCTGTGCCTGGTCTTTGTGACCGGGCTCAGCCTTCTCTCCGTCCGGCTGATTCAGATTCAACTCTGGGAACGGAAAAAATACGCGGATCGAGCGCGTGCGGCCTACGATCGCAGCGAGGTCTTGCCGGGATTGCGTGGTAAGATTGTCGACCGGCATGAGGAGGTGCTGGCCAAAAGCATCGCCTTGAGCACCGTGATGGTGGATGCCAAGCTTTTGAGCGACCCGGTGGTGGTGGTCAAGGCGCTGGCCTACGAGAGAGTTTCGGTAGAGGCGGGTTGGGACCAGCTCAGTGAGCGGGATCGTGTCCGCCGCATGAAGGCTGAGCGGAGTGTGATTCTTGAGCAGGAAACTGCGGAGACGATTGTCAGCAAGAACCTGGCCCGGGCCGTCGGGATCCTCGCGCGTCCGCTGGGTCTCCGGAGGGAAGAGCTGCGCCGACGGATCGAAAGTCCGATGTCCAAAGGCCGGATGTTCTTTCCCATTGCCAAGGATCTTCCTGAAGATGCGGCGGACCAGCTGCGTGGGTTGATCGAGGAGAACCACCTCAAGGGCTTTCAGTTTCAGAATTCGATCAAGCGTTGGTATACCTCGCCTGACCTGGCAACCCATGTGATCGGTTACACCGGCGAAGAAGAAACCGAGGGTCCGAAAGGCAAGTCGGTTTTCCGCCAGGTCGGGAAGTTCGGTGTTGAAGCGGCGATGGAGGAATATCTGCGCGGTAAGGATGGGATCTGGGATCACCTCAACATCCCGATGCCCGGTGAAGAGGGAACGATGGTGCCGCCGGTGCATGGGCTGAATGTCCGCCTGACCATCGACATGGGGCTTCAGACGATCATCGAGGAGGAACTCGAGGCGGGGCTCAAGGAGTTTGACAGCAAGCGCGGCTGCGTGGTCGTGCTTGATCCGAAGACCGGGGAGTTGCTGGCAATGGCCAACCGTCCGCATTTCAATCTGATCCGCAAGGAAGGCCTTTCGGAAGGTGCGATGAACTATGCACTGCAGGGCATCTACGAGCCGGGTAGTACTTTCAAGGTGGTGGCGGCTGCCGGAGCTTTGAATGAGCGTCTGGTGAATCCTCAGACTCAGATTTTCTGCCATAATGGCCTGTTCGTTGAAGGGAAGCTGAGGATTCCGGATCATCACCCTTACGGCATGCTTTCGGTCGAAGGCGTACTGATCAAGTCGAGTAACCCTGGAGCCTTCAAAATCGCGCGCCAGTTGGGAGTGAAACGCTTTTACGAATATGCCGGGAATTTCGGCTTCGGAGCGCCGACGGGGATCCTGCTGAGCGGTGAGTCTTCGGGAGTGGTTCGCAACACCAACAATCTGATCGACTTCAGCCGCGCGTCCTACGGCTATGCGCTGAACGTGACGCCGCTGCAGGTTGCTTCCGCCTATGGGGTGCTGGCAAACGGCGGGGAGCTGATCAAGCCACGGGTGATTCATTCGATCATCGCCGGGGACGGCACGATTCTTGAGCGCTTCAAGCCCGAGGTGGTCAGGCGCGTTCTGCGTCCGGAGGTTTCGAAGCAGATGCTTACCGCGCTCGGCAAGGTGACGGAGCCGGGAGGCACGGCGACTTTGGCGGCTGTTCCGGGATTCAAGGTTGCGGGAAAGACAGGCACGGCCGTTCGGGTTGATCGGGGGCGCTATCAGACGGGGCACTACACGGTCTCCTTTGCCGGAATGATGCCCGCCGAGGACCCGGCTTTTGTTTGCCTGGTGGTCGTCGATGACCCCTTGACCAACGAAGTGAAGCGCTATGGAGGAACGATTGCGGCGCCGATTTTTTCGAAGATCGCCACCCGCCTTGCGACTCAGATGAATCTCACGCCGACAGAGCCGATCGAACCTGAGGAGGTGCTTGTCACCAGTAGCGAATGATTTCAATACGCGACATTCTTCCCCATCTGAAGCGTCCGCTTGTCTCGGGTCCCATCGAGGCCGAGGTGAAGGCTGTGACTTCGGATTCGCGTGTCGTCGAAGAAGGTTCGGTCTTTGTGGCGATCCGTGGTGGTCAGTTGGATGGTCGGAATTTCATTCCGAAAGCCCGCGAGCAGGGTGCGGTCGCCATCGTCACGGACAGCGCTCCCGAGACCGGCGATCCGACGGATGTTGCCTGGATTCAGGTAGCGGATCCGCGGCAGGCATTGGCATCGCTGGCTGCTCTGCTGGCGGATCATCCTTCCTCGAAATTGAGGCTGGCCGGGGTGACGGGCACCAATGGCAAGACGACCACGACGTTCCTGATTCACCACTTGATGAAGCGCCATTGGCACCGGGCTGGCCTGCTGGGCACGATCATGGTCGATGATGGCGAGGAAACGGCGGTGGCGAGTCATACGACTCCCGATGCGGTGGCCCTGCAGAATCTGTTGCGGCGGATGGTGGATCATGGCTGCCGTGGTGCCGCACTCGAGGTTTCGTCCCATGGGATCGATCAGAAGCGGGTCGCCGAAACGGCATTCGATGCCTTGGTCTTCACGAACCTGAGCCAGGATCATCTCGACTATCACAAGACGATGGAAGCCTATGCGGCCGCCAAGTTTTCCTGGTTCAAGGACGCGGCGAGTGATCCGCGCGGCAAGAAGCCGGTGGCCGTGATCAACATTGATGATTCACGAGGGGCGGATCTGGCGGAGATGCTCGATCGAAAGATGCCCGTGGTTCGCTTCGGATTCGGGCTCGAGGCGGACGTGCGTGCGGTCGATTTCCGCCAGTCGCCGCGCGGCATGAAGTTCAAACTCGAAGCCAAGGGGAAGACCTTCCTCGTACGGGCACCGCTGATCGGGCGGTTCAACGTTTACAACATCCTCGCTTCACTGGCCGCAGCGCAGGCTGTGGGGATTCCATACAGGGAATCGGTCGCGGCGATCGCGGAGGCCCCTCAGGTTCCGGGTCGGATGGAGAACTGTGGGGCACGCGATGGCTTCTCGGTGTTTGTCGACTATGCCCACACTCCGGATGCTCTTGAGAACGCCTGCCAGACCTTGAAGGATCTCGAGCCAAGAAGGCTGATTACGGTATTTGGTTGTGGTGGTGACCGGGATCGGGGCAAGCGTCCGCTGATGGGTAAGGCTGCGGCAAGGGTGAGCGATGTGTGCATCATCACCTCGGACAATCCGCGGAGTGAGGATCCCGAGGCAATTATCCGGGAAATTGAATCAGGGATGGGTTCCGCCCGTCGTAAGAGCGTGATCGATCGCGCCGAAGCCATCCGAATCGCCGTCCATGCGGCGGGTGAGGGCGACATCGTGTTGATCGCTGGAAAAGGTCACGAGAATTACCAGCAGTTCGCCGACCGGACGGTGAATTTCGATGATCGGAACGAAGTTCGCCGTGCCATTGAGGAACGGCCCCAACCTGAAGAGCCAAAACGATGAAACCTATTGATGCCGATACCATTGCGGAGGCGACTGGCGGTCGATTGATCGCGGGCGCGGGAGACGTTGTGGCGAACTGCATTTCAACCGACACGCGAACCATTCCGAAGGGTGCGGTGTTTGTCGCTCTGCGTGGTGAGCGATTTGATGCGAACGACTTTGGAGCAAAAGCGCTGGAAGCTGGAGCGACGGTGACGGTGGTGGAGCGTTGGGACGGGAGCCACCCGAAGGACGGTGCCGTCATCGAGGTGGGTGATGGTTTGGTGGCGCTGCAGCGACTGGCTCGCTGGTACCGGATGCAACACGAGATGCCGGTGGTGGGAATCACCGGCTCCAATGGCAAAACCAGCACCAAGGATTTCGCCACTGCCGTGCTTGGCAGCGCCTATCAGGTGTGCAGCACGAAAGGGAACCTGAACAATCACATCGGAGTGCCGCTGACGGTGCTCTCGATTGAGGAAGGAGATACGGCGGCTGTCGTAGAAATGGGGATGAACCATGCCGGGGAGATCGCGCCACTTTGTGAGATTGCGCGTCCGACGATTGGCATCATCACGAATATCGGGACCGCCCATATCGAGAATCTCGGGAGCCGGCAAAGCATCGCGGAAGAGAAGGGAGCACTCGCAAGATCGCTTTCCGAGGATAGCGCCTTGTTCTTGCCGGCGGGTTGCGACTTTTTCGAATATTTCAAGGCAAGGACGAAGGCGCGGGTCATTTCGGTGGGCAACGGTCGCGGCCTGGTGCGTGCGGAAAATCTTCATCAGGACGATGGCAGTGCGCGTTTTACGCTCGTCATCGAACACGAGCCGGTGGCGGAGGTGGTACTTCCCGTAACCGGAAAGCACATGGTGACCAACGCCCTGCTGGCTGCCGGTTGTGGCTGGTTCCTTGGCATGGAGTCCGAGCAGATTGCCCGGGGACTTTCCTCCAGCGTGCTGACGAGCGGTCGCCTGCGGCGATACATTTGCGGCGGGGTTACGGTTTTTGACGACACCTACAACGCGAATCCTGAATCGATGGCGGCAGCGATTGATACGCTTGCGGACATCCCAGTGAAGCCCGGTGCTCATCGCTATGTGGTGCTCGGGCCGATGGGTGAGCTTGGAAGCTTCGCTCCGGAAGCCCATCTCCGTGTCGGTCGCCTGGCCGCTGAGCGCGGTCTCACGGTGATTGCGGTTGGTGAGGGTGCCGAGGGCATCGCTCGCGGTGCGGGTGGCGCGGAGTTCATTCCCGACGGGCAACGCGCGGCGGCTGTCTTGGCCGAGCGTGTGACGGCGGGAGATGCCGTGCTTTTCAAGGCCAGTCGGAGTGCCGCGATGGAGCGGGTCATGAATAAGGCATTTCCCCCGAACGACTGATGTTATATTGGATTTACGAATGGTGGCGGGCCGCCTTTGAGGCCGAGAAGGCTTCAGGCGCGGAGGGTTGGGCGCATGCCGTGAGCTTCCTCAACCTTCTCCAGTACATTACTTTTCGTGCGGCATTGGGCTGCATCATGGCCTTTTCGCTGAGCATCATGTTCGGCCCGCGGGTGATTCGCCGATTGATTTCATTGAAGGTGGGTCAGCCGATTCGAAATGCCGAGGAGGTCCACAAGTTGGCCGAACTCCATGGAGGGAAGGTCGGAACTCCTACGATGGGTGGCGTACTGATTATCGGTGCGGTTTTGATCACCACCTTGATCTGTGCCCGCCCGCTGAATCCCTTCGTCGCGGTGTGTGCCTGCACGATGGGGGCGCTCGGTCTGCTGGGATTTGTCGACGATTACAACAAGGTGAAGGAGAAGAGTTCCGATGGCGTGAGTGCCCGGACGAAGCTGTTCTGGCAGCTCGTGGTGGCGCTGGTTGCCGGCACCTTCCTTTTCCTGAAACCCGAAGTTTCGCAAGGCTATCTATTCGGTGGGGAAGCGATGCCGATTGGTTCCGTGAGCTTCCCGCTCTTCAAGGAGCCGCTCGTCAATCTCGGATGGTTGATCATTCCTTTCTACGTCGCGATCATCATTGGATGCTCGAATGCGGTGAATCTAACCGATGGGTTGGATGGTCTTGCGACCGGTTGCACGATCACGGTTTCGCTCGCTTATGGTTTGCTTGTCTATCTGGCGGGTCATCATTACATGGCCAACGAATACCTCACGATTCCCTACAATCGCTATATCGGGGAACTTACCGTCTTTCTGCTGGCTCTGGCCGGGGCGGGATTCGGATTCCTGTGGTTCAACTGTCATCCGGCCAAGGTTTTCATGGGGGATACCGGATCACTGGCGATCGGTGGTGCGATCGGGACAGCGGCGATCTGTGTGAAACAGGAGTTGCTGCTGGTGATCATCGGCGGCGTGTTCGTGATGGAAGCCATGTCGGTGATGCTGCAGGTCGGGAGCTTCAAGTTGAGGAAGAAGCGCATCTTTGCGATGGCGCCGATCCATCACCATTTCGAACTTCGTGGCTGGCATGAAAGTCAGGTGATCATCCGGTTCTGGATCATCTCCATCATGCTTGCGCTCTTCGGTCTCGCCCTTTTGAAAATCGTCTGATGAATCTCGCTGGAAAAACCGTCACCGTGCTTGGGGCCGGCCGCAGTGGCCGCGCTGCGGTGGCGCTTGCCCTTCGGGGTGGAGCGCGGGTTCGGGTTTTCGATGCGGCCCCACGGATCGAGGGGATGCCTGACGGGGTTGAGATTCATCCGTCCGCGGGCGAAGCTAGTGCTCGCGATGGACAATGCGACCTGCTGGTGGTGAGCCCAGGGATTGATACTTATGGTCCTTTGGTCGCTGCTTTTTCCGCCTGCGCCGGGGAAATGATTGGTGAGGTTGAATTCGCCTGCCGGCATTTTGAAGGGAAGATCATCGCAATCACCGGAACCAATGGGAAGACGACGACGACCGAGCTCGTCGAACGGATCCTGAAAGCGGGCGGGATCGATGGGGTGGCTTGCGGGAACTACGGGGTGCCCGTGTGCGAAGTGGTGATGCGTGATCCGGCGCCCGAGGTTCTGGCGCTTGAGGCGAGTTCTTTTCAGTTGGAAACGGTGGTGGATTTCAAACCGGATGTCGCCGTGTGGTTGAACTTCGCGCCTGATCACATGGATCGCTATCCGAGTGTGGAGAAATACAAGGCGGCCAAGTTGCGCATTTTTGAAAATCAGCGGGCCACGGAGACGGCGGTGGTGCGCAAGGGGGAAGATCTTCCGGATCTTGAGGCCAAGGTCGTAAGTTTTTCGACCGATGATGAGTCTGCTGATTGGTTTTCCGACGGGCGCTATCTCATGCATCGGGGACAGTCGCTGATCGATCTGGAGCAGGGCTCGCATCTCCGGGGAAAGCACAACGCCGAGAACGCCATGGCAGCGATCGCCGCTTGCAAAGTGCTGGGAGTTGACGACGAGACGATTCACAAGGCGCTTGACGGTTACGCGCCGCCCCGCCACCGCTGCGAACTGGTCAGGACCCTCGATGGGGTTGAATGGCTCAACGACTCCAAGGCGACCAATCTTCATGCGCTCGAAAGCGCGCTGCGTTCGCAAACGCGTCCGGTGGTGCTGATCGCCGGCGGCAAGGACAAGGGTCTCGACTATCGCCCGGTGCTGCCCTTGCTGGCCGAGAAGGCACGTGCCGCGGTGACGTTCGGACAGATTTCCGGTTCTTTGGCCGAGCTTTTTTCGCACGCTGTCCCGGTCGAACCTGTCGGGACACTCGATGAGGCCATCGATGCCGCACGCCGGCACTGTGTGCGTGGCGGGACGGTTCTCTTTTCACCCGGAACGTCATCATTCGATCAGTTTGATGGATACGAACAACGTGGCGACACGTTCTGCCGGATCGTTCAGAAACTTCGCTAACACCCAACTCTTATGAAATTCCAAAGCATGCCAGTCAAACGCCGCTCCGTCAAAAAGGGAGTGGTCCGCAAGCTATTTGCAAACGTGGCGAGAAAGAAGAAGCGTCAACGTGCTGCGACGGCCGCATCGCCCGCCGAGCTTGAGGGTGATGTTCCCAATCTCGGGGTGGCGCGGGCACTTGTCGTGATTCTCATGATTCATGTCGTCGCCATTGCCGGTATCTTTTTTCACAGTCACTGGATCGACGGTGAAAAGAGTGAGGCGACGGAAGTGGTGGAGAAAGCCGCACCCGTGGTCGTGGTTGAGCCGACACGTGAGGATGACGGCATGCCGAAGATCAAGTCCGGAGACTCGATCTACACGGTGGGCACTGGTGACACTTACGAGAACATCGCGGGCCGCTTCGGGGTGACCGAGAACGAGCTGCGACTTGCCAACGACAACATCGAGATCCGTGCCGGACGCTATCTGAGGATTCCGCCGAAGAAGATTGTGGCTGTCGAACCTCAGGCGATTGCCGAAGTCAGGGCGAGAAGCAATCAGCCGGTGCTTGAGCCGATTCAGGAAGTGGTGGCACCTGCCTTGGTCGATACCGAGGCGGCCTTGCTTGCCGATGGCCGCCCGACCGCTACGGCGGACGTCAAGCCGGCTTCAAGCGATGCTTCTGCGAGCTACACGGTGAAGCCCGGTGATACCTTTTGGTCGATTTCGAAACGCTACGGCGCTTCAGTCGAAACCCTGATGAAAGCCAACGGAATCACCGACGCCCGCCGCCTTCGCGTGGGCATGAGCTTGACGATCCCCCAGTGATTAAGGTTTCCTAACTTATGGCTCGCTACTGCAACATCGCCTTGTGCACCGCAGTCGCTGCTCTGGTAGCGCTCGGGCTGGTGATGCTCGCGAGTACCAGTGCCTGGGTCAGAGGAGTCGAGGAGCCCTACTATTTCTTCTCGCGCCAGGCTTGGATGGCGGCTTTCGGAGTGGTTGCCGCCTTCGCGCTCGCGCGGCTTGATCCGAAGTATCTGAGACAATGGTGGCCGTGGATTCTGGTTTGTAGCTGTGTGCTTCTGGTTCTTTGCTACGTGCCGGGAATTGCCCATGAATCGAACGGTGAGGCCCGCTGGATCTACTTTCCGGTGGTCAATCGATTCCAGCCTTCGGAAGTGGCGAAGGCGGTGACGATGATTGCTTTAGCGGGATGGTTCGCGCGGTGGCAGACCGAAACAAGGACCTTGATCCGTGGCTTCATGATTCCTGCGACGCTGCTGGGAATCCCTTTCGCGCTGATTCTATTCGAAACGGATATGGGAACGGCGGTCGGGCTTGGTGCTGCGGGTTTCTCCGTTCTCTTCATTGCAGGCACCCGTCTGTTATTCCTCTTGCCGACGACCGGAATTGGTGCGGTCGCTTTCGGATTTCTGGTACGATCCAACGAGAACCGCTGGTCGCGGATTGAGGCTTGGCTGAATCTGGAGGACCCGGTTCACCAACTTGATAAGGGGCTCCAGCAATGGCGTGCGTTGCTGGCCTTCGGCAACGGCGGTGTCAACGGACAGGGGCTGGGCAACGGCTTTGAAAAATTCGGCCACATGCCCTACGCTCATACCGACTTCATCTTCCCGAACATCGGGGAGGAACTGGGACTTTGGGGAACCCTCGGGACGGTGCTTTGCTACGTTGTGATTGCGGTTGCAGGTGTGGGAATCGCCGTGAGCGCGCACAACGTCTTCAACCGCTGCCTGGCGATCGGGCTGACTGCGGTGATCGTGGTGCCGGCGATGATCAACATTGCGGTGACCACGGCGGTCCTACCAAATACCGGTCTGCCACTGCCTTTCGTCAGCTATGGCGGCACCAACCTGGTCTTCACTCTGGCGTCGGTTGGCCTGCTTTGCGGTATCCAGCGCCGTTCGCGGCTGGAGCGGGTCAAGGCTGAGCCCTTGACCGCGAACAAGACCTACGAGGTGAGGTTGTGAGTGCGGGACTGGCGGAGGATGCCTGATGCGAGAGTGAAGTTGTCTTCGCGGTAGCCGAGCATCTGCTTGAGGCGCGCGTCGAGTTCGATGGGATTGCTGATCGCGCGGGCTTCGCGGAAGTCGGTCCAGTCGATCATGCCGCCGAGAAGGGGAAGCAGGCCGTTTGAAGGGACGGGGAGGTCACTGCCATGAAGGATGCGTTCACGCACCGGGCTGCTTGTTAGAGTGCGGTTGGCGGAGGTCCGGAGGCGGAAGCTGAGGCCAGCGAGGGCCGAGTTGTCGCCGTAGAGGTTCGGATACTTCTCCAACATGCCGAGGAAGAGATCGAGGTAGTCGGGGTCGAGCAGCATCATGCCGGTGCCGGCGTGGGCGGCGATGCAAGTGACGCCGATTTCCAGGGCGCGGGTGAGGACGGCAGGCGAGGCGAGGGCGTGATCGATAACGGGCATGGTGCGTTCGCTTCCGGTGTGGGCGAGAAGCGGGAGGCCGGCTTCGGCCATGCGTTCGAGAAATTTGGTGTAGCGGGGATTGTTCCAATCGATGCCTTGGACGTTCGGCAGGCACTTGAGGGCGGCGGCACCGCGATCGAGGCATTCGTTGAGTTCCTCGAAGGCACCCATTTTTGCCGGGTGGATGGAGATGGCGGGCAGGAACTCGGGGTGCTCGGCAGCGATCTTCAGGACGTAGTCGTTCGGAACGTAGAGGGAGGACTGTTCGGGAAGAGGGGTGCCGTCTTCGGTATGGGGGAGTTCGTGGGCGAGCAGCAGGGCCTGGTCAATCAGGCTGCTTTCCTGGACGTAACGGACAAGTTGCTGAACGTAAAGTTGGTCGAATTCCGGGCCGTGGAGGTCTTTGACGGTGAGGCCGATGGCTTTGGTCATCATCGGCTCGCCAAATTTGGTGAGGCCTTTTGGGCGGTACCAGCAGCCGCTGTTGCCGGTGCCGGTGCCGACGAGGTGGATGTGACAATCGATGCGCATGACGGAGCCCACTGGGGCCGGAATTGGATGTGGATGTAAAGCGTGGGATTCGAATGGCAGTTTCAGAGCTTTCTCAAATTCTGGGTGTAACGAATTTCCCGGTTCCCGTCTTGGAATAGTATGAGTGAGATGTCAGACACGGACAGGATGGGAAGCGATGACGAATCCTTGAAGGGCTTGGACCCGGCGAATCTGTTGCGGCAGGGCGCGGAAGAGGATACTTTGGTCGACCGATTGCCGGCATTTGAGCCGCCGACGCTTGAGGAACTTGGAGCGGCTTTTCCGAATTTCGAGATTCTTGAGCTGATAGGGCAGGGGGGAATGGGTGCGGTTTACAAGGTCAGGCAGCGCGATCTGGAGCGGGTGGCAGCATTGAAGATTTTACCCCCGGCGGTGGGCGAGGAGGCGGGATTTGCCGAGCGCTTTATGCGGGAGGCGAAGGCACTGGCTCGATTGAACCATTCGGGGATCGTCACTCTTTATGAATTTGGCGAGGCGCAGGGATTGTATTTTTTCCTGATGGAGTTTGTCGATGGCGTGAACCTGCGTCAGCTGCTGGCGGGTGATCGGGTCTCCACGCGTGAGGCCTTGGCGATCGTGCCGCAAATATGCGATGCCTTGCAGTATGCTCATGATCAGGGAATCGTGCACCGCGACATCAAACCGGAGAATCTTCTGTTGGATCGTCGTGGACGGGTGAAGGTGGCAGATTTCGGGATTGCGAAAGTCGTCGGGCAGGACGAAGTGGCGGCGATGGATGGAGGGGCGGCGATGGATGGAGGGGCGAGGGCCGATCTGACTTTGACGGGCAGGGTGGTAGGGACGCCGGAGTATATGGCTCCGGAACAGATGGCGACTCCGACGGAGGTGGATCATCGCGCGGATATCTATGCACTCGGAGTGGTGTTCTACCAGATGCTCACCGGCGAATTGCCTGGGAAGGAAATGCAGGCACCATCGCGACGGGTCGCTTTGGATGTGCGATTGGATGAGGTGGTGCTGCGAGCGCTGCAGAGAGATCCCAAGCGACGGTATGCTGATGTGACTCAACTGAGGACGAAGGTAGAGGAGGCAGGGGATCGTCATCATGTCGTTCCGACGGATCGGAAGCTATCAGGCTGGGATCTCGACTATCGTTCCAAGGTACGGATTTTTGGGATCCCATGGCTTCATGTGACTGCGGGGAGGGACCCCGAGACGGGGAAAGAGCGGCGTGCTCATGGGATTGTTGCAATTGGTGGAACAGCGAGAGGCTTGTTGGCGATTGGAGGTCGTGCTTACGGAGGAGTGGCCATCGGTGGAATAGCGGTCGGGGCAGTGGCCATTGGTGGCTTGGCGTTCGGGATTCTTTCTTGGGGGGGCGTTGCGGTGGCGGTTTTGTTGGCGCTTGGTGGTCTCGCGATTGGCTCTGCTGCAATCGGTGGTGGTTCTGTTGGATACTATAGCTTTGGCGGGAGCACCTCCGGTGTCCACCAGCTTGGTCCGCAAGTGCAGGACGACATCGCGAAAGACTTCTTTCTCCCTTGGGCGGACGCATTACTCGAAAACATGGGAGTCACCATGCTTGGTTTGATGCTCTTGGTGCTTCTGTGTTCGGTGGGGATTCCTGCTTTCTTGATAGAGGAGCGCAAAGGGAGCCTGAAGGCATCGACGAAGTGGGGCCTCGGTGCGGGCGCAGTGGCGCTCGTTGCCTTTCTAACACTCCTGATTGCCGCTGGCTTCCGTGGTCCAACCCAAAAAGAGGTGGCTGAAGCGCAAAAAGATGAGGGCGGAGAATCGGACGACCGATTGCCACCACAGGATGATTTAAGACTGATTGGCGATCAATTGATGGAGTCGATGGATAGACGTCGGGAGCTTCTCGTCGCTGAGATTGCAGGGCTTGAAGCGAAAGGGCTGGAGTCCACTGATCCGGAAGTTGCCAGTTTGTTGAAAGGGTTGAAGCGATTTGATGAGATCCTAGAGTCGGCTCCCAATCAGGTGGCGCTCCTGCTGTCTCCGGAGATTCAAATCGTCGATCTGGCAACTGCCGAAGTTCGTCCGGTCAAGGAACCGTTTCTGACATCAGCCGGACTGCCTGCCTGGTCGATAGGCATCTACGAGGCTCAGGACTCTGATGGTTTCAGTGGGGACGTCATCGATTCTCGGCTATTCGTTCTCACGGGTGCCGAGCAATTCCGTGTGGGAATCCAGCCGGTGGGTTTTAACCCCCCTGATGTCTCGGTCACGGTGCCGATGGTTGATGCGGAGTCCATTGGTGATGGGCTCATGTCGTCTCGAATCAATTCCGAAGGTTTTGAGGGGAGATGGCATTCCTTCGAGATGACGCTTGCCAGCGGACCTCAAGCGAAAGGCGCTCTCAGGATTGTCGAAAGCGGTGGAAGTAAGACATTAGAGTGGATTTTTGAAGAGCAGCTGACGGCTACCGAAGGTGCCAGCCAAGAAGGGGAGCCCAAGGAGACGCTGAGTCTGGTCGTTGCCAATGACGGAACGGCACGCCTGAGTGGGCGCTTGGTCGATCAGGAGAAGCTTGGAGTCAAACTCGATGAAATCATCGACCGGGTGGGAGACACCAGTGAGGTCCGGGTGTTGATCAGCGCAGGAATGAAAGTGGATTTCAGCACCATACGAGGGCTCTTGACGGTTTGTGCGGGTAAGGGTGTGGCGGTTGCAATCAGTGGAACGAAGCAGTATCCGGACGTGCTCCTTCCTGACGAGCTTTTGGACGGGAAGATGAAGATCAACTTTGATCGAGGCGGCCGAACGATGCAGAATATTATTGATGACTTTCAAAGGGAATATGGTGTGCGGGTTTGTTTTGAGAATCTGGATTTCGATTGGAAGGAAGATGGGGTGACCCTGGGTGCGCGGATCGAGATCCTGTCGGAAGCGAAAGAGAATCGAGAGTTGAGCGAAACAGAGAAGCAGTTGTTGGAGTCAGCCGTGAAGTTGCGCGATGAGAAGAAGCTTGGACTGGAGACGGTGATTGATCTGGGTGCGCGCTATGAGGGCCGGATCGAGGTGGACTCCGTGGACGAGTTTATGGAGGCGGCCACGACAAGCACCGAATACCAGTGGCGTAAAGTGGAGGAGTCAGCGACTTGGGTGGTTATGCCGCGAGGTGATTCACGACTGGACTACAAGGTTTCTTTTCCGACGCGCGGATTGAGTGTCGAGGAGGCGGTCGATAGAGTAATCGAGCAGGCTCCCGATGGTTTAATTATTGGACGGAGCGAGCTTGGCATCGGTCAGGTCGGAGTTGGGACCGATCCGAACCCCCACTGGCATGTGCCATGTGTTTCGGATGATTTTGAGAATGTTCCTGCCTGGTTGGCGCTTACAAGGATCACGAGCGAAGCGACTCCGGCATCTCAATGGGGCTTGGCAGGATACAAAGACCATCGACACCTCAGTATTGGCCGCGCTTGGGACGAAGCTCATCGTATCGTTGGTGAGGGGCAGGCATGGCTTATGCGGGCGGACAGGGGTGAGTTTGAGGAAGCCTGGAAGTCGTCATCGGATCCGCTTCAGAACGCGATAAGTCTGGAAGCCTGGATGGAGACGGTGAGTCGTGAGCGAGTGCCGCTAGGAGAGGTGAAGGGAAGGACTTTGGTGAACGCTGAGTATGTGGATTCCCTCGTGGGGATGGGAAGCGGGGCCTTTTTTGTGATGGATTTTGATTCGTTGTTTTCGAAGAAGGAGGCGGTGAGGGAAAAGCTGATTATGGTGCGGGAAAGCGACGGGGAATGGCGCGTGGCGGCCTACGAATTCCGCTGATGGCCCAGTCAGATCATCATCCCATGTTTGCGACGACCCGCTGGACTCTGGTCCAAGCTGCAGGCGGCGGCCAATCCCTTGCGGCGGATGAGGCGCTGGAGGTGTTGTGCAGTGCCTATTGGTATCCGCTCTATGCCTTCGTGCGGCGTCAGGGCTTCAGTTCGGAGGATGCTGAAGATCTCACACAGGGATTCTTCGTCATGTTGTTAGAACGACGCGACCTGAGGGGTCTGGAACAGGAAAAAGGTCGATTCCGGGCTTTCCTGCTGGCGGCGATGAAGCACTTTCTCGGGCACGAAAGGGAGAAGCGCCGTAGTTTGAAGCGCGGAGGAAAAGTCGATCACCTGTCACTCGATTGGGAAGAGGCGGAGTCCCGCTTTGAGGTTGCGGATCGCGTGCAGGTTCCGCCCGATGAAATGTTTGATCGTGAGTGGGCACTTGCTCTGCTCACGCGTGCGCTTGTTTCGCTACGAGAGGCGTGTGCTGAGGCAGGAAAATCTGAGCGGTTCGAGCAGCTGAAAGTCTATCTTGATTCCGGGAAGGGTGAGATTTCTTATCGTGAGGCGAGCGAGGCGACGGGAATGGAGGAGACGGCGGTCCGGGTGGCTGTTCATCGCTTGCGAAAGGAGTATCGGAAACATCTGCGTGAGCAGATCGCAGACACCCTAAATGACCCGGAGATGGTGGAGGATGAATTGGCAGTACTGATGAGGGCGTTTGAAGGATAGGTTTCTTAAACGCGTGAGTGACTTCATCGATTTTTCAGTTCACCAACAACCTTGCGGGCCATCCGTTCGCTGTAGCTGTTGATCTTCCAGTGGCCGGGGCTCCAGCCTTTGAGGAAGCGGTGGAAATCGGTCCAGGCGAGGGGGAATAGGGTGCGCCATTCGGATTCGATGGCGGCGGCGTCGCTGTTAGGCTGCTTTTCGGCGAGGGCCTGGCGGAGGTGATGGAAGTAGCGGTCGAGGAGTTCGGACTCCTGTTTTTCACAGGCGCTTTCATCGAGGCAGCTGCCGAGGAAGTAGGCGACGTCCTTCATCCCACACCCGCCGCCGACGTATTGGAAGTCGACGGCGGCGACTTTTCTTCCGTCGGGGGAAAAACAGAAGTTGGCGAGTTTGGCGTCGCCGTGGACGATGGTCTGATAGGTCGCCTGATTGAGTTTGGCGTCGATGTCAGCGGCAGCTTGTTTCAAAGGAAGGTCATCGAGGGCGTCGAGTTCATCGCCGCGGGTATCGAGATGCCAGTAGGTGCCGGTTTTCCAGAGGCCATCGGGTGCTGCACCCAGAAAGGTGGCGTGGAAGTTCGCCAGCCAGGCGAGGCAGGAATCGATCTGCTGACGGTCCAAGCCGTGAAGTCGGGCGGGGTAGCCAGCTTCGTCGAGATCCTCAAGGACAAGCAGGATTTCATCGCCGTCTCGATCGCAGGCAAGAAGCCGGGGAATGCGGCAAGTGTCACCGCACTGCCTGCTCCAGTCGCGATACCAGGTGGTCTCGACCTGATAGGATTTGAGTTTCCTTTGGTGGGAATGGTCGGTGTTCCAGCCCCGTGGGTGGGTGCCGCCCTTTGGTAGCCGGACGTGCTTGGCGATCGCGCTGATCCGCGAGCCGCCAGAGAGGCGGATACGGAGGATTTTCCCGTAGCCGCTCCACAACTCCTGGATGATCTCGACGACTTCGAGGCCCGATGAGCCGCAGGCGGTCAGAATCGCGGACTCGAATCGTTGGCCGAGAGGGTAAGTCATGGAATGGAGGAGATGATGTCGGCACGAGTTGGTAGGGGATCGACTGTGGCCAGGCAAATGCTTTGGGAAGGGCGATGGAAATTCCAGGACTTTGGCAGGCAGCTGATCGGGTCTTGGGCGAGATTGCCTTGCTCAATCGGGTTTTTGGTGGAGGATTCTGCCGCGTCGTGGGTGATCCTGCGGATCCGCCACTCACCCGCTTAGAACCTTCATTGATGTGCTCTCGATTGATTTCATGCCCCGCTTTTTCCGCGAGGTTCTGGCTGTCGGCATCCTTGATCGTTGCGTCCTTGTTCCTTGCTGGGATATGCCGTGGAGACGAGGTGATTCGCATCATGGCAGCGAATACCACGAGTGGAAATAACCAGTCCTACGATCCAGGGGAAGGCCGACGGATTTTTCAGGGACTCGATCCCGACATCGTTCTCATTCAGGAGTTCAATTTCGGAGACGACAGTCCGTCGAGTATCCGCCAATTTGTAGATAGCGCATTCGGTAGTGAGTTCGACTACTATCGTGAGGGGGGAAACGAGCAGATTCCGAATGGCGTGATCAGCCGGTTTCCGATCATCCAGTCAGGCGAGTGGGCGGACTCCCAGGTGAGCAATCGCGACTTTGCCTGGGCAAGGATCGATATTCCGGGTGATCGCGATCTATGGGCGGTTAGTGTGCATTTTCTAACAACGAGTTCATCGAATCGCAATGCCCAGGCCAACTCCTTGGTCGCATACATTCAGAGCCAGGTGCCGGCCGGCGACTATCTGGTGGTCGGCGGTGACTTCAATACGGACAGTTTTTCGGAGGCGGCCCTCACGACGCTTTCGGCCGAAGTGGATACGAGTGGACGCCCCGATGATCAGAGGGGATCGACCGGCACCAATGCGAGCCGTTCGAAGCCCTACGATCAGGTGCTCCCTGGACCGGATTTGAACCTGCTGGAAGTTCCCGTCACGATCAGTGGTCACGGTTTCAGCTACAGCGAGGGCTTGGTATTCGACAGCCGGGTGTTCACGCCGCTGTCGGCAGTGAGTCCGGTGCTATCGGGCGATAGTGGCGCTTCCGGGATGCAGCACATGGCAGTGATCCGTGACTTCCGGGTGCTGACGACGGGCGGGCAAGCGGAGCCGTCTGACTATCCGACGGAGTTTGCCGGGACATCGACGACCAGCTCGATCAGTCTGAGCTGGACGGACGTGACGAGTCTTCCCGTGCCGTTGGGGTATTTGGTCAAAGCGAGTCTCAATCCGGTAATCATGCCTCCCGTGGATGGGATCGTTGCGAGCAATGACAGCGATTTATCCGACGGTCTGGCGCAGGTCACTGTGCCGGGTGGGGCGGAGGCCGCCTTCTTCTCGGGGCTTCCGGATGATACGACTTACTATTTCAAGATCTATCCTTTCATCGATCAGGAATCGCCTGACTACAAGACCGACGCCAGTACTCCCTCGGTTTCCGTTTCGACACTCCCTCAGATCGGCAGTGTTCCATCACCTCCGATTCTTGGTTCGGTGTTTTATCCGTATTCGGAAGGTTTTACGCTCACGTGGAACGAATCCGTTGGAGCAACAGGATACCGGATCGATGTTTCGACCCGTCCGGATTTCGCGGGCAGCGGGGGAGCCGAGATACTGAACGAGAACTTTGATGCGAGCAATTCCGTGCCGGCGGGCTGGGTGAACAACGGTACTGCGGATGACTCCGTGTCGACCCACTATGCCAGTGCCGACAACTGTCGGGCGCTGGGGCCGAATGATACTCTGGTGACTCCTCCAGTGGACTTTCCAGGTGAGCTGAGATTCTACGTCGACGCTAGTAACAACGGGAATGGTCAGACTGGTCGTGTGTCCTATGCAATCAATGGTGGGGGATGGATCACGCTTGGTGAGTTCGTTGTCAGCACGGCCGGCAATACCGAAGTTTTCGACCTCACAAGCTCGCCTGATCTCAGTGCACAGGCAGGGGTTCGGTTTCGCTTCGAGTCGTCGTTTTCCACGTGGTATCTTGATGATGTCGTTGTGGATGGCGCGGGATCATCGAGTCTGGTGAGCGGTTATGATGATCTTGCTGTTGGAAACGTGAGTCACTGTGCGATCAGCGGACTGGAGCCCGACACGGACTACTATTTCAGGGTTCGCGCCGAGAATGCCAATGGGACCAGCGGAAATTCGGCGACCGGTAGCGAGAGAACCCGCTTGGCCGGGACGCCCTATTCGGTGTGGGCGGAAGACTTTGGGATTGCTCCGGCGGATTTGACCACGGACTTCGACAAGGACACGGTTTCGGACTACGAGGAATTCGTTTTTGGGACGGACCCGACCTTCGCGGGTTCAGGGGTGGAGCAGATCTCGGTCGAGCCTTCGCTGGAGCCTTTCAGCCTGGTCTATCGACGTTCGATCGCGCCGGGGCTGACCTGGGAGTATCTTGCAGGTGACAGTCTGCCGCTCAGCGAGACTCCGCTTTCGCCCGGGATTGGTTATCGGGAGTATGAAGTCGTTTCGATCGTCCGATTCGGCGACTACGAAGAAGTGACCCTCAGGGTGGATACGGGTTTGGACTCGCGATTCTTTTTCAGCGTGAGGGCGACGCCCTGAGTCTTCTACCTGCTTTGCATCATCATCCAGGCGTAGAGGGCGGGATCGTTGTAAGCCTGAGTCCAGGAATCATGGCCGACGCCAGGGTAATACGTGGTTCGTAGTCGTTTGGCTCCGGCATCCCGTAACGCTTTCTCCATTTCACGCGTCTTGGCGGCGGGGACGACCTTGTCGTCTTCGCCATGAATGGCCCAGATGGGGAGGTCTTTGATGGTGGGGGCCGTCTCGGGATCGCCGCCACCGCAAATGGGAACGGCGCTGGCGAAGAGCTCGGGGGCGTGGGCGATGATGTCCCAGGTCCCGAAGCCTCCCATGCTGAGGCCGGTCAGGTGGATGCGGTCGGGGTCGATGTTCTGTTCTTTGGCGATCTTTTTGGTGAGGGCGATGACGGTGCTGGAGTTCCACCATTGCTTGGCCGGGCACTGGGGGGCGAGGACGACGAAGGGAAGGCCTTCCCCTTCAAGCGCCTGTTTGGGCGGGCCATGGAGTTTGACGAGTTCGAGGTCGTCGCCGCGTTCGCCAGAGCCATGCAGGAAAACGACCATCGGGAGCTTGGTGTCGGGGGAGGAGTCGGCCGGACGGACGAGGAGGTAGGAAAGGGCGTCGCCGTCGGGAGCTTCGAATCGGTCTTGGATTTCCTCGGGGGCGGCGTGGGTGATCATGGTCGAAACGAGGGTGAGAATGAGGAATTTCATGGGTTGTTGTGGGTAGGATGGCTCCGGGAAGGAGAGGATTCAAGAACGGGAATCCCGGGGGATTTCAGGGTCGGAGAGGTGGAAATTGACCTTTCCGTGTTATCAGGATATATGAAGCACAATGTCCGAGGGGAAAGACGAATGGTATGTGTCCCGCAGCGGTCAGCGCTTCGGACCGGTGACTTTTGCCGAAATGGTGGAGTCCGCCCGGGCTGGGAGGTTGGAGCCACGGACTGATATGGTGATCGGAGGGGGGCTGACGGAGTGGAAGCCAGCAGGGGAGGTGGAAGGACTTTTTGAGAAGAAGGAGGCAGGCAAGGCGGGTGAAAATGGCGGGAGTCAGGCGTCGTCGAACAACTCGATGGCGGCCAGTGGCAGCTACGATGACAGAAAGGGTCAGCAGCAGGCATTGAAACTGCCGGGTGCTCCGAGGTTGGGCTACTTTCTCGGCGTCACGGTTCTGCCGGTTTTGCTTTTCATTGGCCTGATGAAGATCATGCCGCAGGTTAACGAATTCGTCGGCAAGGAGGCCGCGCCCTGGGCAACGCTGCTGTTGTTTCTTGCCCCTCTGATCGTCGTCGTCGCGATCATTGTGAAGCGCTTTCAGAATCTGGCGATGACCGGATGGTGGTTCTTCGGATTATTCGTGCCGATCCTGAGTTGGTGGGTTGGCTACCGCTTGTTCGCCTGTCCTGCGGGATATGCTTACACCAAGAAACTCGATGTGATCGGCAAGGTGCTGGCAGTGATTTACTGGCTGAGCCTGGTGGGTTCGATCGCGGGCGGTGCCATGTTGGCAAGGAACATGGAGGAGTTGAATGACCCGGCGATGATGAAGAAGACGATTGAGAACTACGAGCGCACCCTGAAGCGCTACATTCCAAAGTCAATTGATCTGCCGAAGAAGTCGGATGACAAATCCAACTGATCGGCTTTCCCCATTTAAGCTGCTGCGATTCGTCGAAGCAGCTACTATGGTTCCGGTAGTTCTTTAATGAAGCTTCGGATCGGCGCGATGATGTCGATCAGGCCGAGATCGTTGTGGCCGGTGTCGGGAATGCCGACGAAGCGCTTGGTCGTCGCCGGACTTGCCTGATGGAGGGTGCGCCCGTGGGTGGCTGGGATAAGGGTGTCCTGTTCTCCGTGAATGATCAGCAGCGGGGTGTCGATCTTGCGGAGGCGTTTGAGATTGGGGAATCGGTTTCCGGGCAGGATGTACTGGGCGGGAGACCGGACGGCGAAGGTGGAGGTGAAGGGTGAGATCAGGATCAGGGCACGCGGGTGATGATGTTGAGCCAGCCAAACCGAGGGACCACTGCCGATCGAGCGGCCGATGACGATGATGTCCTTCTCCGGGATGGATTCGTTGAGGGTGAGGAAATTCCAGGCGGCGGCGATGGCGAGTTCGGTCGATGATTCGCTTGGCGATCCGGTCGAGTGACCGTAGCCGGGATAGTCGTAGGCGAGGACGCCCCAGCCATCGCGGCGCCACTGCTGGTAGAGATCGATGGAAGTGCCGATGTCCTCCGCATTGCCATGGGAGTAGAGAACGGTGGGTTTTCCCGATGCCGGAGGGAAGTAGAAGGCCTTGAGTCTTTCGCCGGCCTCGTCCTCGATCGTGACGAGATTCGGGGCGGTAGGAGCGTAGGCGGGACGCTGCGGCATGAAGATCATCCGATCTGCCATGGTGCATGAGAAGATGCAGAGGCCCGCGTAGGCGATCAGCAGGAATCGAAACAGCCGGAACCCGAAGGACTTTGGACGCTTCTCCATGGGACTACTGGCCGGGTTGATTCGCTGTGGCAGCCAGCGCCTTGATCAGGTCCTCGAGGCTCTGGGGTGCGTCGCTTTCAAAGCTCTTGGCGTAGGCTTCGAACGGCGCTTTGGCAAACTGGCCGGGTTCGGCGGCGGCGAGGCGGGCGGTGGCGAGAGCGTCTTCATTCCTGCCAAGGATCCACTGCACGCGGGCGAGTGAGGCTTTGACGCTGGGATCGTCGGCCGTGTTGGCGGCGAGGATTTCGGCAACGGTTGCGTAGAGCTCTGCCGGAGGGCGTTCGTCAGCCGTGTCGTACTTGCGTGAAATGAGGGCGGCGCACATCAGTGCCATCTGGGGGTCGTCGATCGCCTTGAGGCTGGCATTCGCGGTCGACCAGTTTTTGCGGACCAGTTCGATGTCGACCAGCATCCGGGGAAGATGGATGAAATCGGGGTCGTTGCTGGCAATGGCGGCGACAGCCTGCTGCATGGCATCGGCATCACCGTCACGCTGGGCGGCGGAGTAGGTCTTGAGTTGATCGGTGATCACGACATTGGCGATTTTCGCGCGTTCGACCTCGTCGAGCATTGCCTGCATCTGATCACCCCCGGCGAGAAAGCCTTCGATCATCACGCCGGTTAGTTCTGCCGGGTGGCCACCGAAGAGGTAGCGACCGTCTCTGACGATGAAGGTGAAGGGCAACTTGGTGACTTTTGCCGCTTCGACCCACTCGGTCTGGAAGGTGTCGCCCGAGGGGACGAATGCGACCGAGTGAGTGATGTCCTTGCCTTGCTTTTGGAGGAATTCGGCAACGGCTCCGCGATCGTTTTCACCGACGTTGACGGCGATGATTTCGAGGTTTCGGTCGCCGTAGAGTTTTTGCAGGTCCTGAAGGATCGGCAGGGTCATGACTGAGGGCTCGGATCCGGTGGCCCAGCAGTTGATGAGGTAGGTTTTTCCCGCCTCCCAGGTTTTGGGTGGGGATCCTTTGAGGAAATCGGCCGAGGCAAGGGCGTCCGGTGTCACCGGGTTTCCCGGAGTGAGGCTGAGGGCAGGAACCGAGAGCAGGATGGTGGCGAGGGTGATAAGGAAGGGTTTCATGTCGAGATGAAGGATCATGAGGTGATGGGTTCAGGAGTCTGATCGCCGAGGAAGGACTTCCGGCAGAGATCAGCGTATTTTCCCTCGCGGGCAAGCAGTTCTTCGTGGGTGCCCTGCTCGATCACGCGTCCGTGCTCGAGCACGTAGATCAGGTCGGCGTTCTGGATCGTGGAGAGGCGGTGGGCGATGACGAAGGCGGTGCGGTTCTTCATCAGGGCGTCGAGTGCCTCTTGGATCAGCCGCTCGGTTTCGGAGTCGACCGAAGCGGTGGCCTCGTCGAGGAGCAGGATCGGGGCATTTTTGAGCAGGGCTCGGCCGATCGAGAGCCGTTGTTTCTCGCCGCCGGAGAGCTTCACCCCGCGCTCGCCGACGTTGGTATCGAGTTGTTCGGTTAGATTGCGAACGAAGGTTGAGGCGTTGGCGGCCTCGAGAGCGGCCCAAATTTCTTCTTCGGTCGCGTCGCGTTTGGCGAGCAGCAGGTTTTCCCGCACCGTGCCGTTGAAGAGGAAGGGCTCCTGAGTGACGTAACCAAGGTGTTCGCGCAGAGAAGTCTTGGCCAGCGTGGCGATGTCGATGCCATCGATGGAGATGGTGCCGCTGTCATGCTCATAGAAGCGATTGAGCAGCGAGAGCACGGTGGATTTTCCGGCACCGGTGGAACCGACGAGCGCGACGGTCATGCCGGGTTCGGCATTGAGGCTGACCTTGTGGAGGGTCGGTTGCTTGCCGTAGGCGAAGGAGACTTCATCGAAGCGGACATGCGCCCGGATGGAATGGGGGAGTTGGTCGCCACTGGCGGCATTCGCTTCGTCGTCGGAGTCGAGGATTTCAAAAACGCGGTCACCGGCGGCCCGCGATGAGAAGATCATCTGGTTGAGTTGGCGGAGTTTCGAGACGGGTTCGTAGAAGAGTCCCAGCAGCAGGAAGAATTTCACCAGCTCGCCTCCTTCCATCCGCCCTTCGATCACTGCCTGGGCACCGAAGCCGAGGACCAGGACGTAGCCGAGCATGCCGGCGAAGGACATCGTGGGATTGTAGATCGCCCACCACTTCATGAGGTAAAGGGTGGCGCCGCGCACCTTGTCGGAGAGCTTGTTGAAGTTGGCGTGCTCTTCGGACTCGGCGGCGTAGGATTTGATCTGCCGAATCCCCGCGATGTTGTCGTGGAGGAGGGAATTGAGTGCCGAAGTTGCGTTGCGTTCGGCCTTGTGGCGATGGCGGGCGTCCTTTGAGTAAAGCCAGGCACCGGTCAGGAGGATCGGAATCGGCAGCGTCGCCCACAGTCCGACCTGCCAATCGGTGAGATACATGACCAGCCCGACGGCGATCAACTGGATGGCAGCGACCAGCCCGAGTTCGATTCCATCGATCAAAACGCGCTCCATCGAGGTCACATCCTCGACGACTCGTGTCATAACATCGCCGGTCCGGCGGGAGTCGAACCAGCTCAGGGGAAGGCGTTGGATTTTCCGATAGAGGTCCGAGCGGATGTCGAAAATGACGTTTTGCTCGAAGTGATTGTTGACGAAAATGCGGGCGCAATTGAGGCCGTCCTTCAGGAAAAAGCTGCCAAGCGCGGCCATCACCCATAGCGGTAACTCCTTGTGGCGTGAGGGATCAGGAACGATTTCGTCGATCACGAGGGCGGTGATCGACGGGAAAAAGATCACGGAAACCGCCATCAAGGTGGCGCAGAAAAACTGGGCCGCGGCGAGGCCGGGGTAGCGGCGAAGGTAGGAGAATACTCTGAGGACGGAATTCATTTGAGCGGGGAAGCGATGGGACAGCGCCAATACTTTGTAAAGTGAAGGGTCATCATGATAAAATTAAGGATTGCCGGGGGTTGCCGCGCGTCCCTAGGTTTCCCCCCAAGCAAGACCCAAATCTTTCACTGAAAAACTCCATGGCCAATATCTTTGCCATCCTCACAGCAGTCCTACTGGCGGCATCCGCCTTCCTCGCCCTCAAAAACAAAGAGGCCTACAGCAACGAAATTGCCGAGCGTAAGACCGCGGAGAGCCGTCTGGCGACGACTCAGGGCAAGCTCGCCGATCTTCAGAAAAAGCGGGACACGACGATTGCTGACAAGAAGGAGACGATGGAAGCCACCGTTTCCCTGCGCGAACAGGAAGATCAACAGACGAGCGCCAATGCGGCGGTGAAGAGCGAGATCGCAGAGAAGAGAGCTCAGAGCGAGAAGCAGGCTGCAGAGATCGCCGAGATCAGAGAGAAGACCGCCGATGCGGGTGAGATCAAGGAACTGGCTGGTAAGATCAAGCGGCTGCAGGAGGAGATCACGAGTCTTGAGGATGAAAAGAGTTCGAAGGAGAGCGAGCGCACCAATCTGCTGGCTCTGCGTAGCTCGACCCAGAGCACGGTCACTGCTTTCAACGACGAGACCCGCAAGATCTCGAGCAAGAAGTCCTACGGCAATGCGCGGATCAGTTCGATCTACGGACCATGGGGCTTCGTGACGCTCTCTGCTGGCGCGACCGGTGGTATCGTATCGGGTTCCACCCTCAATGTGGTGCGCGGTGGTGAGCCTGTCGCCCAGCTTCGCGTTCGTTCGGTTGAGACCAATCGTGCTTCTGCTGACATCGTCCCCGATTCATTGGGCGAAGACGTGACGCTGATGGTTGGTGACCAGGTGGTTCCAGCAACCAGCTCGGAGCCCGAGCCTGCGGAAGCCAATGCACAGAACTGATTTTTGACCCCCGGCCAAACCCCATTCCAAAGACTTAATGAAAGCCCTTCTCTACGTTATCGCGCTCCTCGCCATCGGTGGTGCCGCCTTTTTCTCGAATGCCAACAAGGCAAAGCTGGCGGAGCAGCAGCAAGTCCGTCTCGATACGATCAGTACGAACAAGAAGGTTTCGGCAACCGTCGATCTGACTCAGAAAGAGCTCAACACCGAGACCGACAACCTGAAGACGGCGCGCAGCGAAAAGGCTGAAGTCGAGCAGAACATCGACAAGCTGAGATCGGACGAAATCACCTTGAAGCGTGAACTCGCCGATATCGAAGGCACTCTTGAAGAGCAGGCGCAGGATCTGGCGGATGCCAAGAAGGCCGTTGATGAGCTCGAAGCTCTCGACATCCCCGGCGGCATTGACGGCATCGCGGACAACATCAAGGACCTCGAAGATCAGAAGAAAATCCTCATTCAGGACATTGGTGAGCTCGAAACCACCATCGAAGGGGCTGAGAATGCGGTCGCCAAGAACCGTGCGGAGATTTCCCGCCTCGCACGCCGCAAGGCCGAGCGCACCGCCCGTTTCCGCCGCAATGCGATGGAGTCGGTGATCACCGCAGTCGATCAGGACTGGGGCTTCGTTGTGATCGGAGCAGGAAGCAACACCGGTTTCACCCCTCAAACCCGTCTGATCGTGAAGCGCTCTGGCCGTGCGATCGCCGAGATCAGGCCTTCAAGCATTGAAGCAACCCAGACGATCGGTGAAATCGACTGGGATACGCTGGCTCCAGGCGTCCGTCTCCAACCGGGTGATCGGGTGATCCTGGCCAAGACGGCGACCAACTGATTTCGTCCCGTTCCCTTTCAAAACCTCCGCGGGCTTGCAAGCTGCGGAGGTTTTTTTATGTTTCCGGCATGCGCACGCTCATTCTTGCTGCTTCTGCCATCGGCTTCCTTGCGATTTGTTCCTGCACCTCGGAAGATCCGGATCTGAATCCCAAACCGATAACGCCACCAAGCACCTCGAGCACCTTGCCGTGGAATCAGCCCCAGGCCGGACAGGGAGCGGGAGCGCTCGGCATGATGCCGCAGCAGCCACGCCGCTGATCGACTTCAACGGTGGTAAGGCTCTCCTCTGCGGAAGGTGGCCACCCGATAAAGTTGCTCAAGAAGGACGACCAGCGCCAGTTCGTGCTGGAGGGTGAGCTTGGAGAGGCACCAGATTTCATCCGCACTGTCCCGGAGAGCTTCGGTGTGACCGTCCGAGGCTCCGATGAGGAAAGAAACGGTTTTGAGGTCACCCCGGAGCTCAAGAGCTTCGAAGCGCGCGGCCCAAGCGTGGGTGTCCAGATTGTCGCCTCGCTCGTCGAGGGCGATCCGGTAGGAGCCTTCCGAACGCTCGAGAAGGGCGCTGGAAACGCTTTCGGAGTCGCCCGCCTTGAGGTGGATGAGTTCGTATCGGCCGTAGCGGGTGAGCCGCTTGAGGTATTCGGCCACGCCACTTTTCGCGTAGGCGAGAGAGGGTTTTCCGGCGACAAAGATACGGATCTGCACGTGGGCAATCCGAAACCAGTTCGCTCCGATTGGCGAATGGATTCGGCTTGCACGGGGGCAAACGGAGGTAATACTTAAGAAGTATGAAGTATTTCACTCCTGGTATTCTGTTTGTGACCGCCTGCACCTCGGTCGATCCGCATTCGGAGGCTGCTCATGGTCGCAAGGTCATGGCGCTGCAGGAGAAGTTCGATCGCTTTGACTACAATGCAGACGGGAAAATCACGCGTCAGGAAGCTCAGCAGGGTATCGATGAGACAGGTGTGACGGGTGTCACAGAAGCCGAAATCGACGCCATGATGAAGTACTACGACGTCAACGGCGACGGAGCGATCTCGCGCTGGGAAAGCCAGCGCGCGATCGATATGCCCGTGCCTGACCAGTATTGACCGGAGGTGGCACGCCCTCGTGCCACAAGGGTGCGGCGGCTGCCGGCCTGAGGAGGTCCGATCCACCGCGGCAGACTTCTTGCGTGGAAAGGCGCGCGAACTTTGAGGGACGGGCGCGTCGCTCCTCCTAGCGGATCCGCTCGAGCAGCCACGGCAGCAGGGCTTCGACCGGCAGGCGTTCCTGTTCCATCGAATCACGGTGGCGGATCGTGACGGTGCCCTTGGTGTCGTCGCCGTTCTCACCGAGGGTATCGAAGTCGACTGTCACGCAGAAAGGCGTTCCGACTTCATCCTGACGACGATAGCGGCGACCAACCGCACCACCGTCGTCGTAGAAGACGGTCATCCAAGGCTGCAGGGACTTCTGAATTTCCTTACAGATGCGGACCTGTTCTTCGTTCTTCTTGAGGAGGGGGAAGATGCCGACCTTGATCGGCGCCATTCTGGGGACGAAGCGCATCACCGTGCGCGTTTCGCTCTTGCCCTTCTCATTGGTGATTTCTTCCTCATCGAAGGCTTCGCAAATCACGGCAAGCACGGTGCGGTCGCAGCCGGCGGAGGGTTCGACCACATGGGGAATGAAGCGCTCCTTGGTCTCTTCGTCGAAATACTCGAGGTTCTTGCCGGAAGCGCCTTGATGTTTGCCGATGTCGTAGTCGGTCCGGTAAGCGACGCCTTCGAGTTCCTGAATGCCGAAAGGAAATTCGTATTCGATGTCGTAGGTCTTTTTCGAATAGTGGGCGCGTTCGCCATCGGGCACATCGAGGATGTGGAGCTTTTCGCGCGGCACACCGATTTCGCCATAGAAGTCGAGACGGGTCTGCAACCACTCCTCGGTGAGGCGCATGCCGTCCTCGGGTCGACAGAAGAACTCAATCTCCATTTGTTCGAACTCGCGACTACGGAAGGTGTAGTTGCGAGGGTTGATCTCGTTGCGGAACGACTTGCCGATCTGGGCGATGCCGAAGGGCAGCTTGATGCGGTTCGAATCGAGCACGTTCTTATACTGAACGAAGATCGACTGCGCGGTCTCTGGACGAAGGTAGGCGACCGCCTTTGGATCGTTGTCGGAAGCAAGCGCCCCAAGCTTGGTCGACAGCATCAGGTCGAAGGCACGCGGTTCGGTGAGCTCGCAGTTCTTGTGATCGCCGGGTTTGCAGGAAGGCTTCTGACCACACTCGAGGTTTTCGAGATTGTCGGCGCGGAAGCGGCCCTTGCAGGTCTTGCAGTCGACCATCGGGTCACTGAAGCCACCGACGTGGCCACTGGCCTTGAGGACGTCCTGGTGGGTGAGAATGGATCCGTCCATGCCGAGGACGTCGTCACGCTCCTGCACGGTTTTGCGCCACCAGTAGTCCTTGAGATTGCGCTTCAGCTCCGCTCCGAGTGGGCCGTAGTCCCAGCATCCGTTGAGGCCGCCGTAGAGTTCGGCGGATTGAAAGATGAAGCCGCGGCGTTTGCAGAGAGAGACGATTTTCTCCATGCGGACGGGGTCGGTGGTATCCTTGTTGGCCATGATTCTGCTGAAAACTTGTGGGCCGGGAGGAAATCAGCCGGACCCATCCGGGGCAAGGCGGGATTGTGCTTTGTCCCCGAAGTTCCTAGATCTCGGGCATGACGCGTTGTCCCTGGCTGCCCCCCGATCTCGAGCTTTACCGAAAATACCACGACACGGAATGGGGCGTTCCATCGCGCGACCGCCGCTATCTGTTCGAAATGATCTGTCTTGAGGGCGCGCAGGCCGGCTTGTCGTGGTGGACGGTTTTACAAAAACGGGAGCACTACCGGAAGGTGTTCCACAACTTCGAGGTGGAGCGGGTCGCGAGAATGACCGACCGCAAACTCGAGAAACTGGTTGCTGATCCGGGCATCATCCGCCATCGCGGAAAAATCTTCGGGGTGCGGCAGAATGCCAGGTCATGGCTGGCGCTGGAGCAGCGGGAAGGCGATGCCGTGGAGTGGCTCTGGAGCTTCGTTGGTGGCGCACCGATCGTGAACCGCAGGAAGAAGATGGAGGACTATCCGGTCAAGACCATCGAGTCCGAGGCACTGAGCAAGGCGCTCAAGAAAGAAGGATTCAACTTCTTCGGTCCGACGATTGCCTATGCCTTCATGCAGGCGGTGGGAATGGTGGATGATCACTCAGTGGATTGTTTCAAGTCCCACAGGTAGCTCATTGAATCGGAGCCATCAATCGCGCGGCGCGGCAGGCGAGGCGGAACCAGAACCGTCGATCCGTGAATTCCGAGACCTTCACTTGGCGGCTGTGCTCGAAGTCGATCACCAGCATGTGACCGACCTCGTCGATGAATGCGGGATCGGTGGAGAGGGCGGTGATTTCGAAGTTCAAACGAAACGAACGGTTGTCGAGATTCGCCGTGCCGACAAAGGCATAGCGATCGTCGACCAGCATGACTTTCTGGTGAAGAAAACCGCGTTGGTATCTCATCAACTTGATGCCATAGGGAACCGTGTCCTCATAGAAGGAGAATGAAGAAAGCCAAACCAAGCGATGATCCGGTTTTTCCGGTAGCAGGATCCGGACGTCGACGCCACGGATCGCCGCAGTTTGAAGGGCAGTGAGCACCCCATCGTCTGGAACGAAGTAAGGTGAGGTGATCCATAGTTTTTCCTGAGCCGTGTTCGCCGCTTCGGCGACGATCAATTGCCATGAGTCTCCCGGGTCGGCGGGTCCGGTGGGGATGATGGCGGCGTTCTGATTGGCGGCGGTCGGATCCGCATCCCACTCAAGCTCGAGAATTTCACTCGCTGCCCAGTTCCAATCCTCGAGGAAGACCAGTTGAACAGCGAGGACGGCGGGACCGCTGACCCGCATGTGGGTGTCCCGCCAGGCACCGAAGCGCTCGTCCTGGCCGAGGTACTCGTCGCCCACATTGAGTCCTCCAAGAAAGGCGGTCTCGCCATCGATGACCACGATCTTCCGGTGGTTCCTGAAATTCAATTGGAGCCGGGACCACCAGTGGCGGTTCATGCCGAATGAGTGGCACTCGATCCCGACGGCCTTCATCTCATTCAGATAACTCCGCGAGAGTTTGTGGGAGCCCACTTCGTCGAAGAGGAAGAAAACCCTGACTCCTGCCTTCGCTCTTTCGATCAGAGCCTGCTTGAAGCGCCTCCCGACCCGGTCGTTCTTGACGATGAAGAAATTGACGAGGAGGTAATTTTCGGCACTGGCGATGTGCTTGAAAAGCACGTCGAAGGTTTCCTCGCCATCGATCAGAAGTTCAAGTTCGTTGCCTTGGGTGAAGGGAAGTCCACCAAGGTACTCCGCAGCCTTGCCAAAGGCATCGGACGGTTTGATTGCAAAGGATCGAAGCTCATCATGCATGTCACGCGAGAGCATGCGCAGGCGCTCGTCGTCGGCCCGGCGCGCTCTCACGTAACCCGAGAAGCGTCGTCGTCCGGTGAGCCAATAGAGAGGAATCGCGACCCATGGGGCAGCGATGAGGGAGACGATCCAGGCAATCGTGCCCTGAGCCGTTCGCACATGCATCAGCGCGTGGACGACATGCAGGATGCCAATCACGTAGAGCAGGACAACGCCTGCCGCGGCAATGCCTGGCCATGCTTCCGATAGGTTCACGGGCCAAAGGTAGCAGAAGCTGGAGGCGGTGAAAGCAGCGAGTCCATTTGGGCGATTAGCGAAAAATTCGAGAATTGTTCAATTGCTGGATTGACTTGTCAGCGTCGTTAATATATCTCGCCGCCCACAACTTTCGCAAGCCATGTATTCCTCATCCTGCAGCAAACACCAATCCGTTCACCTCATGGGTGGGACGCGCTTGGCGCTGTGCTGGATTCCATGCGATTTTGTTTCCGTCTTTGGGCGGAGCCATGATCTCGGCATGAATCCGGAACCACGAGGAAACAGGGTAGGGTCATTCGATTGACCTGAAAGTCGCTTAAAAGAAGCATTCATGACGCCCTGCTTTCCATCCGGAAGCAGGGTTTTTTGCGTTTCGATCACTCGCTCTCTTCAAACTCAACCACACGACTTCTTCAATCCATTCAGGCCGCAACAGGCCACTCAACTGACAAAACAAGCATCCTACTTCTGATCCTCCTCCGCTTGGAGGGCGGACGGCTCTCGTGGAGGTCTTCATTGAATGTTTAACCGGAATTATCGGAAAACATATCTTTAAAGCGACGGGAGAGTTACGCCTTCGAAGTGGGGTTTCCACCCCATGGTGACCTTGGTGTAGCGGCAGCACCCCGCGTTGTGAGCGCGGCAGCACCGGTTCGAATCCGGTAGGTCACCCCAATTTCCTCGATACTCATGACCGTTCCCATTCTCCATCGTTCTTCCGTTCTTGTTCTGAACCGCCACTGGTTGGCAATCGACGCCATCACTCCGATGGTGGCCTTTGGTCAATTGGTCACGGGCAGTGCGAGGGCGCTGCGGATTTCAGGCGACTCCATTCAGCCTTTCGATTGGGAGGACTGGCGGGGTCTCGAGATTCCGGAAGGAGCGACGACGATCGGAACTCCCGGCGGGAAGGTCCGGGTGCCGACGGTGCTGGTGCTGACGCGCTACGCCAAGGTGCCTTTGATCCGTCCGGTCTTCGGATTCCGTGGCTTGTGGGAACGCGACCAGGGGCGCTGCCAGTATACCGGCAGGGTTCTGAAGCCGGCCGAGGCGAACATCGACCACGTCCTGCCCCGTTCGCGGGGTGGCATGGACAGCTGGGAGAACTGCGTGCTGGCCGACCGGAAAGTGAATACCCGCAAGGGATCACTGACGCCGGAAGAAGCGGGTCTACAGCTTTTGACGGTGCCGCGAGTGCCGAAGGCTGTTCCGGCGACCTTCCGCATCCGCAATGCGTGGGAAGTGGAGGACTGGAAGCACTTCCTTTGACGAATCCGGGAGAGGAGGTGAGAGCCTCCTCTCCCTCATCCCATTTTAAAATCAATGAACAGAATTCTAACAACAAAGCGACTGATCCTGCGCCCGATGCGGATGGAGGATGCCGAGGCGATCACGCATTGGGTAAGCGATCGTCGGGTGGCGGAAATGACCACCCTGATTCCACATCCCTACGCACTTGCCGACGCTGTTGAATGGCTGAAGCGTTTGGTCACCCATGATGAGCACCACATTCATCAGGTTTTCGCGATCACCCTGAGTGAAAGCGGGGAGTTGATCGGGTGCATTGGTCTTCATCGGAACGAAACGGCTCCCTGGGCGGAGTTCGGCTACTGGCTGGGCGTTCCATTCTGGGGAAACGGTTATGCGACCGAAGCCCTGAGTGAGATCCTTCGCTTCGGCTTTGAAGACATCGGACTCAGGCGGATCGAGGCCTGCCACTTTGCTCATAATCCCGCTTCGGGAAGGGTGATGCAGAAGGCAGGCCTTCACTACGAAGGTAAACAACGCCTCCGCTGCCAACGCGGGGGGCAGCTCTTTGACCGGATCAACTACGGATTGATCGACGAGGATTGGAGAGCGTTTAGCACATGTTAGAAAGGCAGTGATATTGAACAGAAGGAAAGGAAGGAAACGAAGGTTTGAAAGTGTGGGTTCTTGTTGGGGATCTGGATTGAGGCTTCGTCGGTTTGTTACCTGTCTGTTCAAGTATACTTTGGAATTAAAGAGCGGGGATTTAGAAGGTCTGAAATGGAAGATCCAGAGTTTGGGGCAGAGCCTCGGCTTTGTTCTCTTCGTTTCCTTCTGTTCAAATTGATTACTGTTAAAGGATTGAGATTAAAGAATATGAAACTATTGACGTCAGAAGATCTGATCGCGGCCGGGTATGAACCCGGGCCGCTGTTCAAGGATCTTTTTGCGAAGATCACCGAGTACGAGGCTCGTGGAATTTCGGACAAGAAATATGCGATGAAGCTGCTCAAGCGCGAGATCACGCCGCCACCTCCCAAGATGGTGATGCGTGAGAAGGCGCTTGGGTTCACCGAGGCGATCCTACCGGAAGGCAAGGAAGAGAAGGCCAACGTGGCGCTGGTCCGCAAGAAGATGGGCGAGCTGATGAAGACTCCGGTGATCGCACGTGGTGCGATCATGCCGGATGCGTGTCCGGCGGGCGCAGGTCAGGCGGTCATTCCCGTGGGTGGGGCGATTGCGGTTGAGAATGCCATTATTCCCTCGGCCCACTCGGCGGATATCTGCTGCTCGATGTTTGCGACCTTCTACGAAGATCGTAGTAGCGTCGCGAAGGAGCTGGATGCGCTGACTTCTTCGACCCGTTTCGGACCGGGGCACCGTCATCTCGATGACCTGGTTTACGATCCGGTGCTCGATGAGGAAGTGTGGAACAATCGATTCCTTTGCGGGATGCGTGATCGTGCCCATGCGCATCTGGCAGACCAGGGAGATGGAAACCACTTCGCCTACCTTGGCGAGATGGAGGTCACTGCCGAAATGCTCGCGGTCCTGCGTTTGACGCGTCATGCCGATTTGGCGGCTGTGCTTTCGCCGAAAAGGTACCGTGTCCTCGTGACCCATCACGGGTCGCGTAGCCTCGGAGCTCACGTTTACAAGCGTGGACAGGCGGTGGCTTTGAAGCATGTGGCTCGGAAAGGGCAGCACATTCCTTCAGCGGCGGCGTGGATCGATGCCAAGGCGCCGGAAGGAAAGGACTACTGGGACGCACTGCAATATGTCGCTCGGTGGACGAAGGCGAATCACCGGGCGATCCATCGTCGCTTCATCGAGCGGATCGGAGGAACTGCCGTGGCTGATTTCGGCAACGAGCACAACTTCGTCTGGCAGCGTGGCGACCTGTTTTTCCACGGCAAGGGGGCGACTCCGGCGTGGAAGGATTCCGATGGACGCCCGCAGCTTGGATTGATTCCTCTCAACATGGCAGAACCAATCCTGATGGTGCTGGGTGCCGATCAGGAGGAGTTCCTTTCCTTCGCGCCGCACGGGGCGGGTCGAAACATGTCGCGGACGGCGCTGAAGCGTCAGTTTCCCGGCGAAGAAGCGCGTCGTCACGCGATCGAGAAAGGCACCGATGGGATCGACGTCCGTTGGTTCTGTGGTCAACCGGATCTCAGTGAGACGCCGGTGGCTTACAAGAACGCGGATGCGGTGAAGGCGCAGATCGCGCACTTCGGCTTGGCCGAGGTGGTGGCTGAGATTCGTCCGCTCGGATGCATCATGGCCGGCGACGTGCCGAAACCATGGCTGCGCGAAAAGGAGCTGACGCCGAAACAGAAACGCCAGATCGAGCATCGGAAGGACCGGAGGAAGACGAGGCAGCAGCTGAGTGATGAGTGGTAATGGGCTTCGGAGTCCCTTGGTGATTCGCTGGGGCTCCGGGGCCGGCTAAAGCCAGCGCTCCAGCGCTGGGGTCTCGAATTGCCGGAGTGATGGGTCGAACTTGCGATTGGAGCGCTGGCTTTAGCCGGCAAGTTCCGGGCCGTAATTATTGTGAGTGGGAATAGCTCACGATAGCTTTTCGGTCATGACTCTCGATGTCTCCACGCCAGCTTTGCTTTTCCCAGCGATCAGCTTGCTCTTTCTCTCGTATACGAATCGCTTTCTCCATCTGGCGTCGCTGATCCGTCAGTTGTATCGCGCTTGGGTCGACAATAAGGACGAGCGGGTGCTCGCGCAGATCGCGAATCTGCGAAAGCGACTGATCCTCATTCGGTGGATGCAGTTTCTCGGGGCGGTGAGCTTGTTTCTCTGTGTTGGTTCGATGGTGTCGATCATGGCAGCGTGGCAAGAAGGGGCTCAGGTCGGGTTTTGGGCGGCCTTGGTGCTGATGGGTGGGTCGCTGGCGTGCCTGATGGTCGAGGTTTGGATCTCGGGCGGAGCGCTGAGGATCATGCTGAGGGAGCTGGAGGAGAGAAAGTGATTGGGCATTGAGTCCGGGCCTGGGTTTTCGTTGAGTCGGCGCGTGGATCTGTTTTCCTCCAACAAGCCCGCCGATTCGAAGGCGCTGAGCGTGACGCAGCTCGTCCGGCGGATGAAGAATCTGCTTGAGATCGAACTGGGTGAGCAGTGGGTCGAAGGAGAGGTTTCCAATCTGCGCAAGCAGGCGAGCGGGCACTGGTATTTCTCACTGAAGGATGAGCGAGCTCAGATTTCCTGCGCGATGTTTGGCGCGCGACACAAGAAGGGATCGGCGGATCTGGAGGACGGGGCGAAGGTGCGGGTGTTTGCGGAGCCGAGTGTCTACGAGGCGCGCGGGCAGTTGCAGATCATCGTTTCAAAAGTCGAGCGGGCAGGTGTCGGCGACCTGCAGGCGAAGTTCGAGGCGCTGAAGAAGAAACTTGAGGCGGAGGGTTTGTTTGCGGCGGCGAGGAAAAAGCAGATACCGGTTTTTCCGAAGGTGGTGGGCATCATCACTTCGGGAACGGGTGCGGCGATTCAGGATATCCTCAACGTGTTGGAGCGACGGGCTCCGTGGGTGCAGCCGGTATTGCTGCCGGTGCGGGTTCAAGGAAAGGGTGCGGAGCGCGAGATCGCGGCGGCGATTCGACAGATGGGGGCGGCACAAGGGGAGACTCCGAAGTGCGACGTCTTGATCGTGGGGCGGGGAGGTGGATCATTGGAAGATCTGTGGAACTTCAACGAGGAGATCGTCGCGCGGGCGATATTTGATTGCCCGATCCCGTTGATTTCGGCGGTCGGGCACGAGATCGATTTCACGATTGCCGATTTTGTTTCGGATCTGCGGGCACCAACTCCGAGCGCGGCGGCGGAGCTGGCGGTGCCGGATGGCGAGGAGTTGAAGATGCGGCTCGGCGTGCTGAAGCGGCGCTTGTCGCGTCGAGTGGGCGAAAGGATCGAGCGGCTGGGATTGCTGCTGGAGAATGCGAAGCGCGGGGTGCTTTCGCGAGGCGGTGAGCGGCTGCTGCGTGAGCCGGCGATGCGGGTGGATCAACTGAGAGGGCGTCTGGCGTCAGCGGTGCAAGCGGATTGGCGCGACCGGGTGGCCGAGTTGCGTTCTCTCAAGCGTTCGTTGGAGGCGCAGCGGCCTGAGAGGCAGATTGAGCAGCGGCTGGAAAAGATTCAGCAGATGAAGGTTCGGCTCGGGCGGAGCGTTACTCAGGAGATTCACGATCGGCGGGAGACGCTCAAGCGCTTGAAGTCGATGCTTCGGGCGCTCGGGCCTGAGTCGGCATTTGAGCGCGGCTTTTCGATCGCGACGACGGCGGAGGGGAAGGTGATCCGTTCGAAGGAGGACGTGGCGCTAGGGGATAAGCTGGTCACGAAGCTGAAGGATGGTGAGTTGGTCAGCGAGCGGGTGGAGTGAGATCGAGCTGCTTGATGCGGGGCGGCCAAGGGTCGAATTCGGAGGATCCTTGTCCTTTACGGCCTTTTCCTTGACCCCCTCGGGTCGGGAGAACAGCTTCGCGCGTAATTTTTCAGCGATATGAACATCCACGAGTACCAGGCCAAAGAGCTATTCGATCAGTACGGGGTTCCAAGCCCTCAAGGAAAGGTGGCGTCCTCGCCCGAAGAGGCGGCTGCTGCTGCCAGGGAATTCTCCGGTTCCAAGCTGGTGATCAAGGCTCAGGTCCACGCGGGTGGTCGCGGCAAGGGGCATTTCAAAAACGGTTTTCAGGGCGGTGTTCACCTCATCGAATCGCCTGAGCAAGCCGCCGAGTTTGCCGGTAAGATGCTCAACGAAACCCTTGTCACCGTTCAGACCGGTGAGGCGGGCCGCCTGGTCCGCAAGGTGATGATCGCGGAGGCGGTCGACATCGAACACGAGTATTACCTCGCGATCCTTCTCGATCGCGCAACATCGAAGCCGGTGATCGTGGCTTCCACCGAAGGCGGGATGAGCATTGAGGATGTGGCGCACGATACGCCGGAGAAGATCATGCGTCAGTTCGTGCATCCCTTGCTCGGTCTTCAAGCTTACGAAATCCGCAAGATTGCGGCGGGGCTTGGGTTGTCCGGCGACATCGCGAAGCAATTCGCGAAGCTGCTCAAGAATCTCTACTCGCTGTTCATCAAGTGCGATTGCTCGATGCTTGAGATCAACCCGCTGGTCACCACACCGGATGGCCGGGTGCTCGCGCTGGATGCCAAGTTCGGCTTCGACGACAACGCGCTTTACCGCCACCCGGATATCGTCGCGATGCGCGACACGGAAGAGGAGGATCCCCGCGAGGTGGCGGCTTCCGAGTTTGACCTGAACTACATCGGTCTGGATGGAAGCATTGCCTGTCTCGTCAACGGTGCCGGTCTGGCGATGGCGACGATGGACATCATCAAGCACTACGGTGGTGAGCCGGCGAACTTCCTCGATGTGGGGGGTGGTGCTTCCAAAGAGCAGGTGGCTGCCGCTTTCAAGATCATCCTCGGGGACCCGAACGTGAAAGGCATCCTGATCAATATTTTCGGCGGGATCATGGACTGCAACGTGATCGCCGAGGGCGTGATCGCTGCCGCCAAGGAAACCGGACTGCCGCTGCCACTGGTGGTGCGCTTGGAAGGAAACAATGTCGAAGCTGGCAAGGCGACGCTCGCTGCGAGCGGCCTGAACATTGTCGCCGCGACGACCATGGCCGATGGAGCCGAAAAGATCGTCGCCGCTGTTTCCGCCTGAAATTGAATTTTAATACTTAAGACGATGGCCATTCTCATTGATGAAAACACCAAGGTCCTGATTCAGGGCATCACCGGCAGCTTTGGCGCACGCCACGCATCGCTTTCGCTCGCCTACGGCACGAAGCTGGTGGCGGGAGTCACTCCCGGCAAAGGCGGACAGAAGTTTGAAGACCAAGTGCCGATCTTCGACACTGTTTCTCAAGCCGTGAATGAAACCGGCGCGACCGCTTCGGCGATTTTCGTGCCGCCTCCATTTGCCGCCGATGCGATTCTTGAAGCCGCCGATGCCGGGGTGGATCTGATCGTTGCGATTACCGAAGGCATTCCCGTGATGGACATGATGCGTGTAAAGTCGGCACTGCAGGGTTCCAAGAGCCGCCTGATCGGACCGAACTGTCCGGGTGTCGTGACTCCAGGTCGCGGTGAAAAGAGTCACGGCGGCTGCCGGATCGGCATTGCGCCGGGATACATCCACAAGCGCGGCAATGTCGGCGTGGTTTCACGCTCCGGCACCTTGACTTACGAGGCCGTGTTTCAGCTCACCGAGCTCGGCTACGGTCAGAGTACCTGCGTCGGAATCGGTGGTGATCCGATCAACGGCACCAGCCACATCGATGTCCTGAAAATGTTCAACGACGATCCGGAGACCGAAGCGATCATCATGATCGGTGAGATCGGTGGAGATGCGGAAGCCGAAGCGGCACGTTGGGCGAAGGACCACTGCAAGAAGCCGATCGCTGGATTCATTGCCGGTGCGACGGCACCTCCGGGCCGTCGCATGGGTCACGCCGGGGCGATCGTGGGTGGCGAAGATGACACCGCCGAAGCCAAGAAGCGGATACTCGCCGAGTGCGGGATCGCGGTGGCCGAGACGCCAAGTGACATGGCCAAGACCCTCCTTGAGCGCTGGGGTAAGTAGCTTGTTTGCGATTTTGATTTTTCAACGGCGCAGCTCGAAAGGGCTGCGCCGTTTTCATGGGAGGTGCGACGCCCCGTCGCACGAGGGTGGGTGGCTTGGACGGGTGCGCTTGGTTGTGAGTATTTTGGTGAGGTGAGCCGTCACGATAGTGGCACGGGGGCCTGCCACTTCCAAAAGTTTGAATCAGAACGCTGGTCGGGAAGTAGGGAATTGAGAACAGGTAATGGCTCGTCGGAATCATGACCGGGACGGTCATGCCACTTGGGCACCGTGGTTCTTGCAAGGCGGGTTCGAAAAGTTAGGATTTTGGCAGACAAGCAAGCGCGGCAAGAACGCTGATGCTGTAGTTACAACCGAAATACATTTTTGACTTTAGATATGGAAACGGCGCAAGCGAGTTCGACAGGGCTGACGGAAGAGGAAATCAAGGGGGCGTCCGAGTGGGTTTATCCGCTACGGGCTGAGATCGGGCGGTATCTGATTGGCCAACAGGATCTGGTAGATCGGTTGATCGCAGTGTTGTTGGTGAAGGGGCACGTGCTGCTGGAGGGAGTCCCGGGGCTTGCGAAAACCCTGGCTCTCAAGACCTTGGCAGAGCTCGTGAGCGCCAAATTCAACCGCATCCAGTTCACGCCGGACATGCTGCCGGCCGACATCGTGGGAACCCAGGTCTTCGATCCACGGGCGGCGAAGTTCGAGGTGAAACATGGGCCGGTTTTCGCCAACTTCATTCTCGCGGATGAGATCAACCGGGCGCCGGCGAAGGTGCAGAGTGCCTTGCTTGAAGCGATGCAGGAGAAGCAGGTGACGATCGGCGAGGAGAGCTTCAAGTTGGCCGATCCGTTTTTCGTGCTGGCCACTCAAAATCCACTCGAACAGGAGGGCACCTATCCGCTTCCCGAAGCCCAGCTTGATCGATTCATCATGAAGGTGCTGGTCGACTACCCGAGCATGGATGAGGAAATGGCGGTGATTGATGTGGCGGCAAACACGCAGAACGTGCCGCCGCCGAAGCCGGTGGTAACTCTTGATGTCATCGGTCGGGCGCAGGAGATGGTCAATCGCGTGTATCTCGATGAGAAGGTGAAGCGCTATATTGTGAGTCTGGTTCACGCGACGCGTCGGCCGGAGGACTTCGGGCTCAAAATTGGACCTTATCTTCGCGTGGGGGCATCGCCCCGGGCATCGATCGCGATGACGCTTCTCGGCAAGGCGCGGGCTTTTCTCGAAGGCCGGACCTATGTCACGCCACACGATGTGAAATCCATCGCGCCGGACGTGCTGCGGCACCGGGTTGCGGTGTCCTATGAGGCCGAGGCCGAGGGCTTGGATGCGGAGCATTTCATCAAGCAGATCCTTGATGAGATGCCGGTGCCTTGAAGACGCAAGACTGAGAGACGGAAGACAGAAGACGGGAATCCAGAGCTGATGGCGAAGAGCGGCAGACAGATCAGGGAGGACGAAGAGAACGAAGCACGTGTGGCCGATATCATGGGTCGTGTGCGGCGGATGGATATTCGTACGAAGCGTCTCGTAGATGATCACCTCGCGGGGAGTTATGCGAGTGTCTTCAAGGGGCGGGGAATGGATTTTGACCGGGTGCGGAATTACGTGCCGGGAGACGATGTGCGGACGATCGATTGGAATGTGACCGCACGAACGGGCGAGCCGTTCATCAAGACTTTTACCGAAGAGCGGGAACTGACGATGATCCTGATGATCGACGTCAGTGCTTCGTCGGACTTCGGATCAAGCGAAGCGAGCAAGCGCGAGTTGCAGACCGAGATCGGTGGCGTGCTGGCGGCCTCGGCAATTCGGAATCGCGACAAGGTCGGGCTGGTGCTTTTTTCGGATGATGTGGAGCTCTACATTCCTCCAGTGAAAGGCCGTTCGAATATCCTGCGGGTGATTCGCGAGGCGCTCTTTTTTCAACCGACGGGTCGGGGAACGAACATCAATGGGGCGCTGGATTTCGTGAACCGCGTGATGCAACGGCGGGCGGTGGTGTTTCTGATTTCGGACTTCCGTTTGCATGGCGAGGAGAAGGAACTGCAGCACAAGCTGAGTGTGACGGGTCGGCATCACGATGTGATCGCGGTGGCAGTGAATGATCCGCTCGAGTCAGAATTGCCGGACGTCGGCGTGTTGCGCATCGAGGATGCGGAGACCGGAGAGATGGTTCAGGTCGACACGGGGAGTGCGAAGGTCCGGGAGTCGTATCGGGAACAGGCCGTCGACCGACGTGAGCGGATTACCACAGCGGTACGGCGAAGCGGGGTCGATTTTCTGGAGTTCTCCGCAGGTCGCGACTGGATTCCGGCCTTGATGGGATTTTTCAATAGAAGGAGGGCCCGCAAATGAGATCGCTTCTCGTGTTGGGGATGGGTCTGGCGTCGCCCTTGTTGGCTCAGCAGGCTGAGGATGACATCCGTGGACCGAAGCCATTGATTGAGATTCCGGAACCGGAGCCGGTGGTGCCTTGGCTCAGCTATTCGCTGTGGGCCTTGTTGGCCTTGTTGGTGGTGGCGGCAATTATTTGGGCGATCAAACGCCGATCGAAGCCGGAAACGACGGCGGAGGAGCTGGCGAAGCGGGAATTGGATAGGTTGGGGAGGAAAGGAACCGATCTTGAAGCTGGAGACTTTGCCTTGGCGGCGAGTCAGGTTGTTAGAAGCTTCATTGAGCGCAAGTTCGGACTGGCTGCACCGAGAAGGACGACCGAAGAGTTCCTACAGGAGCTGGCGGCTGAAGACAATCGGGTGCTGAGTTCGAGAATGGATCCTTTGCGTGGTTTTCTGAGATCGTGCGATATGGCGAAGTTCGCTGGTGCGGATCTTGGTGTGGGTGAGCGAGGCGAGTTGTTGGCGAAGGCCCGCGCCTTTGTCGAAGCTCCTGAGCCGATGAAAGAAAAGGGGGTAGCGGCCTGATGGACGAGAGTTTCCAGTTTGCGAATCCGGCTTGGTTGTGGCTGTTGCTTGCCTTGCCGATCATGGCGTTTTTCCGGGGTCGGGCCGGGCGGGCGGTGGCTCTGAGGCTGCCCTCGGTTTCCGATGCGCGTGGCGTTGGTTCGCAGCCCAAGTCACGGATCGGAGGACTGTTGATGGGGCTTTTATACCTGGGCCTGGTGCTGACGATCGTGGCGTTGGCTCGTCCTCAGTTGGGGAAGGGCAGGACGGAGGTCGAGACGAGCGGGATCGACATCATGCTGGCGGTTGATGTTTCGGGATCGATGCAGGCGATGGATTTTGAGATTGATGGCGAACGCTTGAATCGTCTCGAGGTGGTCAAGGAAGTGGTCGAGGAATTTGTCAGTGATCGTCCGGGTGATCGGATCGGGATGGTGGGCTTTGCCGGGCGACCCTACATGGTCAGTCCTCTGACTTTGGATCATGACTGGCTGAAGAACCGCCTGAAGGAAGTGCAGATCGGCCGGGTGGAAGATGGCACCGCGATTG
>NZ_JBATWY010000167.1:0-13911 GCF_049672945.1 Haloferula sp.
GACCCAGCCATCGGATGACCACCAATGAAGGGAATCCCTCTCGCTTCAAGCATCTCTCCTGGGACCCGATGAACGACTCGCTTCACACTTCCTACATCAGTTACGAGCGAGTTCGAAGACAAACCATTCTCAAGCGCCAACTCCATCAAGGGCCCCATGGCTCCAACCGGCACACTCAAAATCACCAGATCGGCTTCGGACAGGGCTTCCTTCAAATTGGTCGTCGCACTTCTGATCCCCAAATCGCGAGCGCTTGCCACCGACTGATCCCTGCGCGCCCACAAAGAAACTTCAAGTCGATCTTGAAGAGCCATCGCAAGGGAGCCGCCAAGCAGCCCACCACCAAGAACCGTAATCTTCTCTAACTCTTTCAACACCCTTGCTTACGAAGAAGCCGGACCCGGAGGTCCGGCTTTGGGAAATCCAAAACACTTGGCGATTCTCAAGGAACCCGGAAATATTTTTTCTCGGCGGGTGGATAGGTCGGATCCGCAACCATGGTGCCACTGGCGAAATCCTTCACATTGATCATCTTGTTGTTGTAAGGACTGAAAACGAAGCCATCACGACCAGGAACTCTCCGAGCAACAGGAACGGCAGGCTTCGCCTCTGGGCTACTCGGCCGTGGATCCTGAACCGTTTCGCTGATCTTCTCCTTTTCCATATCTGGCTTGGTTTTCTCCACAGCTTCCGAAGCCGTCCCCGTGTCAGGCCCCTGAGTCGCCGGAACTTCTCCCAGGCCCGCTCCACGGTTCTGTGCCACATCACTTGGAGGCGTCGGCGGCGCCTCATCAGGCACTGGGGAGCAGGAAACGATCCAGCCAGTGAGAACCACGGCGCTGAGAGGAAAAGCAATTTTCATAAGGTCGGAAGTATGTCGCGCCTCCAAATTTCCTGAAGGCGACCGAGAGTTTCAAACTTCCTCGTCCCAAGGTCAAGCCGGAGACCGCATCTAAATGAGCTGAATTTCAAGATTTTGATCACAAGGCCAATACCGCTCGGCCCGAGACTCATCCCGAGCAACTGGACGGACTTGCCGACCACGAGCGGGCGACGCAGGCTGCCGCCATGCACGAAGCGCCCATTATGGTCAAAGGTGAGGTTCTCCGAGTCTTGAAGGCCGAACTCTACGAGGTCCGCCTGCCGAACGGCAAAATCACCCTCGGTCACCTCTCAAAACGCCTCAAATCCACATCGCAGATGCCCGAAGTCGGACAGTTCGTGAAAATGGAGATGACACCCTTCGACTTCGATTCCGGCCGCATCGCCGAGCGGCTCGATTAGCAACTGGGCGGGACCAATCGCTCAAGGACGACCACCAAGAAAACAACACCGGCAACACCGGCAACGAGGTCAATGGGTTCCACCCAAAAGAAACCCAACCCGTACAAAATGAAGCGGCCCGACCGATTTACCCCTGGAAAAACCCAAAACCAGAAAGCATTTCAGCCGGACCGCCTACTAATTGTCGCGACGCACGGAACATATTGACTCCCCCGGATTGGTCAACCAAAAAACGCCGAAAACTTTCCAGTAAGGCATTTCCGCGGACCCGCTGCGCATGAACTGATTCCGCTTTGCCCATTTCCACTTTCCCCCCTAGGAAGAACACAACATGACGAAAGACAAGCTTTTGGCCGCCAATCGAGGTGAGATCGCGATTCGAATCTTTCGAGCAGCCAACGAATTGGGACTCAAGACAGTTTCCATTTATGCCGAAGAGGACCGCTTCTCCCGCCACCGCTTCAAGGCAGATGAGGCTTATGAACTCAACAAGGACAAAGGCCCGGTTGGAGCCTACCTCGACGTCGAGGGGATTGTCGCCCTTGCCAAGTCGAAGGGCGTCACCCTGATCCACCCGGGATACGGTTTTCTCTCCGAGAATGCGGAGTTCGCCCGTGCCTGCGCTCGGGAGGGCATCACTTTTATCGGCCCCTCCCCGTCTTTGCTCGAAAACATGGGGGACAAGACGGCCGCTCGCGATCTGGCGAAGCGATACCATGTCCCCGTCTTACCAGGCACCGAGGAAGCGATCACAGAAATCGAAGACGCCCTGAAAGCCGCCAAGGAAATCGGATTCCCACTGATCATCAAGGCGGCATTCGGCGGCGGCGGACGAGGCATGCGGGTCGTCGAGCAGGAAGACCAACTCGAGAGCCTGCTCGCTGAAGCGCGAAACGAAGCTGAAAACGCTTTCGGAAACCCTGCAGTGTTTCTCGAACGATACATCAAACGCGCCAAGCACATCGAAGTTCAGATCCTGGGAGACCGCCATGGCAACGTCGTCCACCTCCACGAACGCGACTGCTCCGTGCAGCGCCGTTACCAGAAGGTCATCGAGATCGCCCCATCCATCGATCTTGATCCCGAGGTCCGAGACGCGCTCTGCGAAGCCGCCGTCGTCCTGGCGAAGGGGATCGGCTACGACAACGCCGGCACGGTCGAGTTCCTCTACGACATGGATCTCAAGGACTGGTTCTTCATCGAAATGAATCCACGGATTCAGGTCGAGCATACCGTGACCGAATGCGTCACCGGCATCGACTTGGTGCGTTCACAGATCCTTGTCGCGAAAGGTGAATCGCTGCATGGCGATGAGGTCGCCATACCACCCCAAGACGAGATCCCCTGCACCGGCTATGCCATCCAGTGCCGGATCACCACCGAGGATCCGGAGCGGAATTTCTCGCCCGACTATGGCCGCATCCTGAACTACCGCTCGGCGGCGGGCTTCGGAGTTCGTCTTGATGCCGGCTCAGGAGATGCCGGCTCGGTGATCACACCGTTCTATGATTCGATGCTGGTCAAGCTGACCACCATGGGGCGGAGCTTCCCGATCGCCTGCACCCGTATGGACCGTGCCCTTCGCGAATTCCGGATTCGTGGTGTTAAGACCAACATCCCCTTCCTCGAGAACGTCATCGCCGACGAGACCTTCCGCAGCGGTCAGGCTCACACCAAATTGATCGACTCCAAGCCAGAACTACTGAAGTTCAAGCAACGTCGAGACCGCGCTACCAAACTCCTGTCTTACCTCTCCGACATCACGGTCAATGGCAACCCAACCGCCAAAAATTGGAAGCCCGCCAAGCCCATCCCTCAGCCCCGGGTTCCTGAACGGAGATCGGTCACACGCGACCCCAAAAAGGAAATCGTCCATACCAAGCACCTGCTGACCGAATTGGGACCGGAGAAATTCTGCCAATGGATTCTGGACCAGAAGCGACTGCTGATCACGGACACCTCGATGCGCGATGCCCATCAGTCGCTCATCGCCACCCGCATGCGCACCACCGACATGCTGCGAATTTCGGAAGCCTACGCCACCGGACTCCCCGAGCTTTTCTCCATCGAAATGTGGGGCGGCGCGACCTTCGACACCGCCATGAGATTCCTCAGGGAGTGCCCATGGGAACGTCTCCGATTACTCCGTGAAAATATTCCCGGAACACTCTTTCAGATGCTGTTCCGTGGATCCAATGCGGTCGGATATTCAAACTATCCGGACAATGTCGTCGCTGGCTTTGTGAAGCATTCTGCCGACGCCGGTATGGACATCTTCCGCATCTTCGACTCCCTGAATTACCTGCCCAACATGAAGGTCGCGATGGAGGCCGCCCGGGAACATGGCAAGGTGCTTTGCGAAGCCGCGATTTGCTACACGGGCGACATCCTCGACGAGAAGCGCAGCAAGTTCTCCCTCGACTACTACATCCGCAAGGCCAAGGAGCTCGAGAAGATGGGCGCGCATATCCTCGCCATCAAGGACATGGCAGGTCTCTGCAAACCCCAGGCCGCCTACAATCTGGTTCATGCGCTCAAGCAGGAAATCGGCATTCCGATTCACTTCCACACTCACGATACCTCAGGGCTGAATGCCGCGTCTGTTATCGCCGCATCACGGGCGGGCGTGGACATCGCCGACCTTGCGATCGCTTCCCTGTCCGGCACGACCAGCCAGCCGAATCTGAACTCCGTCTGCGCGACCCTGAACAACTCCGAGCAGGATCCGGGCATGGATATCAAGATCCTGAATGAGATTTCGGACTACTGGGAAGAGGTTCTTGAGCAGTATGAACCCTTCGACTCCGCCCCTCGGGCTGGCACGGCCGAGGTCTACGATCACGAGATGCCGGGCGGGCAGTACACGAACCTGCGCGAGCAGGCCAACGCCATGGGACTCGGCCATCGCTGGCACGAAATCGCCAATACCTATGCTGAAGTCAACCTGCTCTTCGGTGACATCGTGAAGGTGACCCCATCCTCCAAGGTGGTCGGCGATATGGCGATGTTCCTCATCACGCGGGGGATCAAGCCCGCCGACGTCACCAAACTGAAGCCGGGCTCGATCGACTGGCCGGAAAGCGTCATCGACATGCTCGCCGGAGGACTCGGCCAACCCGATGGCGGCTGGCCAGCCGAACTGCAGAAGGTCGTTCTCAACAACAAACCCTCAACAACCCAGCGCCCGGGCGAACTTGCCGAAGCGGTCGATCTTGAGAAGACCAAGGAAAGCCTCAGTGAGTTTTTGAAACGTCCGGCGACCACGGACGACCTGTATTCCCACCTGATGTATCCTCAGGTCTTCTCGGAATTCATGGCAAGTCGGAAAGTCTACGACGACCTTAGTGGACTACCAACCGCCGCCTTCTTCTACGGGCTGACTTCAGGCGAGGAAATTGAAGTGATCATCGACAAGGGCAAGACCCTGTTCATCAAGCTGGTCTCGATCGGCGATGCCGATGACGAAGGCCGTCGCACCTTGTTCTTCGAATTGAACGGCATGCCGCGGGAGTGCGTGATCACCGATGCGAGCCGCGCCCACAATGCCGCCCCCACCCGTATCAAGGGAGATCCCTCTGATCCGAAACAGGCCTGCGCTCCAATGCCGGGTATGGTCACCGAAATCGACGTCTCACCCGGCCAGGTGGTCACGGAAGGCGAGAAGCTCGTCGTGCTTGAAGCGATGAAGATGCTCACCACCGTTTGTGCCGTGGCCGATGGCATCGTCAAGGACGTGCTGGTGAAGAAGGGTGATCAGATCGACAGCGACGACCTGCTCATCCGTCTCGAGTGAGGAGGCTTCACCCCTTCAGCTCAGTCGCTCTTTCAGCGAGGCGAGTTCCTTTTTCCAGTCATCGTAGTCGTCACTTTCCTCCCAAGCTTCCCGCAGCTCGGAAGGACGGTTGAAGACTCGATCAATGGACTTCCGTGCCTTCCTCGCCAAGGACTCGGTAAATTCCAGTTCGTTGTCGTCCAGCCATCCTTCGATCTGATCGGCATGGTCCCCGCCCTTGCCCGGTTGACCCGCCAACCAGGCCACGACTTCAGCCGCGCCGATGGCCTCCTCGCCGATCTGCATTTCCACGGTTTCGTCCCCAGCAGCCAGGACCTCGTCAAAGGCTTCGTGGATCATTCCAAGGTCAGAAGTATCCACCAATTCGGCCAGCCAATCAGTGGCTGAATCGTTTCCAAAAGCACCAGCATCCCAAGCATCCATGACCATCCCTAGTTCGACGAATCCAGCCCTGTCAATCCGTTCAATCAATCTTAATGGATCCGGGGTCCCAATCGGGCTCCGGAAATCTGAGATCCAGGCCCTCCAAAGTATCCCGAAAGAGCCTCGCAACACACAGATTCCGATACCACTTCTTGTCGGCCGGAATCACATGCCAGGGTGCGTAGGACGTACTCGTTTTCTCGATCATTTCCTCATAAACCTTCATGAACTCGCCCCAGCGGGCTCGGTCCTTGAGGTCGTCCGGATTGAATTTCCAGTGCTTCCCAGGGTTCACCAAACGGGACTCGAGCCGCCGCTTCTGCTCATCCTTGGAAATATGCAGGAAGAGCTTGATGATCGTGGTGCCCTCCTCGGCAAGCATGCGCTCGAATTCAATCACATGACGATAGCGCCGCTTCCAGACCTCATCGGGATAGAGCTTCTTCACTCGAACCGCGATAATGTCCTCATAATGGCTTCGGTTGAAGACCACGATTTGACCGTTTCCGGGCACGTGCGGGTGGATCCGCCATAAAAAGTCATGAGCGAGATCCTCCTCACTCGGCTTCTTGAAGGACTGAACATCAATGCCCTGTGGATCAACCCGTGAGAAAACATGCTTCACGCAGCCGTCCTTTCCGCCGGTATCCATGGCTTGAATGACCACCAGAATGCGGTGCTTGCTCTGAGCATAGAGAGTTTTCTGAAGCTTCTGGATTTCATTCCGAAGCTCATCAAAGAGCTCAAGCGTGTTGTACTTGTCTCCGTCCGGACAAAGCTTGGCGCAGTCGGGATCGATCTTCGCGAGATTCACCTTCCCCCCCTCCTTGATGCGATACTCCTTTGCCGGGTCCCCTATGTTCATAGCTTCCGATGCTCCGTGCCCTGATCATGCAAGAAAAGCCTCAAATGGCCGAATCGTTGTGATGTCACGTTTTCCGGATTGCATGCGTCCCCCGCTTCATCACTCTTTTTCAGCGATGGCAGATCTTACCGATAGCGAATCTTCGACCGGCTCACTTGCCACCGCCGTCCACGTCGGCGCGAGTTCGGTGTCGATGCTGATTGCCGAGCAAGCGGATGACGGGACATTTCACCCTCTCGATTTCCTCGAGCAGCCCGCCCCGCTCGCACGCGACATTTTCCGCTACGGCCGAATCAGCCCCGAAACGACCGAACGCATCGTTGAAATCCTTCAGGGCTTTCTCTCGGCGGCCTCCGAAGCCGGGGTGGGAAGCGCGGTTACCTCGCGAGCACTGGCCACTAACATTTTGGTTGAAGCCAACAACCATGACGTCTTCCTCAACCGCATTCGCATCGCCTGCGGACTGTCGATCAATCCGATCGACGACGGCGAAATGACCCGCCTGATTTATCTGAAAACGCGGCGGAGACTTCGAGATACTCCGGCCATGAAGCGGCGAAACACCTTGGTGCTCCACGTCGGCCCGGGGAACACGCGCGCTCTGCTCTTCCAAGACGAGGCGATCACCCGCTACACCAGCTACCGCCTTGGCGCCCATCGGACTCGCGAAGCCATCGAAAGCTCGCACGCCGGAGGCCCTGCACTGCAACGTGTCATCCGCGAGAATGCCTCGGGAAATCTCAGCCAGCTGAAATTCGACTACCACGATGTCGATATCGAGGCACTCGTCGTGATTGGTTACGAAATTCAGCAAGTCAGCTCATTCCTCGCCCGTCAGGACGGGGCTTGTCCGGCCAAAACCCTGCGCAAGCTTTCAGAGCAGGCGGCCAACATGAGCGACCTCGAACTCGTTCAACACTTCAAGATCGACTACCAGACGGCAGAAGCATTGGTGCCAGCCCTCGAGACCAATCTGGCGATCGCGGAAATCCTCGGACTCAAGGAATTGCACATTCCCCACAGCGACTATGAGCAGGGACTTCTCCAAGACTTGCTAATCTCCGGAAAACTTTCGGATTCACTCGACCAGGAGGTCCTTCGCTCGGCACGCATCCTCGCCTCCCGCTACCAGTCGGACCCGAGACACGGCGAACATGTCTCACGCATCTCCCTGCATCTGTTCCACGAGCTTCAGGACCTGCATGGCATGAGACCCCACGACGCGATGCTCCTGCACGTCGCAGGCATCCTTCACGAAGTCGGAACCTTCATCAGCCCGCGCGCGCACCACAAGCACTCGGAATACATCATTCTCAATAGCGAGATCTTCGGTCTCGATCGACAAGACGTCACGACGGTCGCGCTTGTCTCACGCTACCATCGCCACTCCGGCCCGAAAACCGATCATCCCAAATACAACGAACTCGGCACTGCGGATCGGATCCGGGTATCCATGCTCGCCGCCATTCTACGAGTTGCCGACGCCCTTGAACGAACCCACGACCAAAGGGTGCACGAAATCGTCGTCACTCGCCGCGAACGTCGCCTCCACCTCAACCTCCCCGGCTTGAGCAATACCGCCGTCGAACGCCTCGCGATGCAGAGCAAGGCCGATCTGTTCGAGCAGGTCTTCGGCCTCGAAGTCGTGATCGACGACGCCTCCTGACCCCGCCATTATCGACACGCATCCTGTCATGTCCTTACCCTACATCAACCGCGAGCTCAGTTGGCTCGAATTCAACCAGCGGGTTCTCAACGAAGGCCTCCGCGCCGACCTTCCTTTGCTCGAGCGGGTCAAGTTTCTCGCCATCACCGCTTCGAACCTCGACGAGTTTTTCCAGGTCCGTGTGGGTGGGCTGATGCTGATGCGACGGAGTGGCAGGAAAACTCCCGACGTCTCCGGCCTAACACCTCTTCAGCAGCTTCAGGCGATCCGGCGGCGAGTCCAGAAAATGCTCGACGATCAGTATGGCCTGCTTGCCAACGAGCTGCTCCCTGCACTTGCGGAAAACGGCATCCACCCGCTCCAGATGAAACAGCTGGATGCTGTCCAGACCGATCAGGTTTCCGCTCAGTTTCACGCCAACATTTTTCCCCTCCTCACCCCGCTTTCGGTGGAAGCCGACGGCGACCCACCTCTCGTCCCAGCTCTGCAGTTGACCGTCGCCTGCAAATTGGTGGACGAGGAAACCAAGGCCATCCGCTTCGTCCTCATTCCCATCCCGGAAAGCCTCGGACGTCGGATCACCGTCACTCACTCGGCGGGAGGGCTCGCTTTCGTCCTCATCGAGGACGCGGTCGCCAACCTCGCTGGCACCCTTTTCCCCGGTGAGAAGGTCTTGTCGACAGGCTGCTTTCGCGTCACCAGAAACGGTGACATCGCCGTTCAGGAAGAAGACGCGATCGATCTAGCAGGTGAAATGGAGGACGTGCTCGCCGCCCGAAAACTATCGGACACGGTCCGGCTCGAACTGCAAGTGCCCCTCCCCCGTGACCTCACACGGGTGATTCAAGACATCAGCCAGGCCAAGCCCCAGGTCGTTTATCGGATCAACGGGCCCCTCGGGCTGAGTTCGTTCATGGATCTCGCTTTCCTGCCGGACTTTGATCGACTCCGTGACGCCGAATGGCCCTCCCAGCCCTCAGCCGCGATGAGTCCGGGAGAATCCCTCTTCGATGCCATCTCCCGACACGACATCCTGCTTCATCATCCCTACGAGAGCTTCGAGCCGGTGCTCCGCCTGATGGAAGAAGCCGCCGATGACCCGGATGTCATTTCCATCAAACAAGTCCTCTACCGCACGGCCAAACAATCGCGGGTGATCGACGCCCTCATCCGCGCTGCGGAAAACGGCAAACACGTGACGGTGCTGGTCGAACTCAAGGCTCGCTTCGACGAAGCGCGAAATCTTCACCGTGCTGAAGAACTGCAACGTGCCGGCGCTCAGATCGTCTATGGCGTGAAGGGTCTCAAGACCCACGCGAAAATCTGCCTCATCATCCGCCGCGAGGCCGGCCGACTTCGCCGCTACGTCCACCTCGGAACCGGCAACTACAATGAGTCCACGGCCCGCCTTTACACCGACATCTCGCTACTGACCTGCCGTCCCGAATACGGCGCGGATGCTTCGCTCTTCTTCAATGCGGTAACCGGCCGCTCAAAACTTCTGCGCTTCCAACGATTGGTGCCGGCACCCAATGCCATGAAGCCGAAACTCCTTGAACTCATCGCCTCGGAAGCCGAGCGCGCCCGCCAAGGAGATCCGGCCAGGATCCTGGCCAAAGTCAACTCGCTCCAGGACCCCGAAATCATCGCCGCGCTCTACGAAGCCTCAACGGCCGGTGTCGACATCCAGCTCAACGTTCGCGGCATCTGCTGCCTCAAAACCGGCGGCAAACGCCGAGCAAAAAACATTCGCGTCGTTTCCATCATCGATCGCTACCTCGAGCACGCCCGTTTGTTCTACTTCCACGGCGGCGGTGACCCGGAGATCTTCATTTCCTCCGCCGATTGGATGGGAAGAAACCTCGACCGCCGCGTCGAACTCATGATTCCGATCGAGGATCCTGGCGCGCGCAGGCAGTTGCTCAGAATCCTCGAAACCTACTTCAAGGACACCGCACAAGCCTCGCTGATTCTGCCGGATGGAAGCTCCGAAAGAATTCTGCCAGCCAAAGGGAAAAAACCCTTCCGCGCCCAAGAGTATTTTTTCCGCCAGGCGCGACGTGCGGCCAAGGCCCGCGAACACGAGCGGGCCATGACCCTCGAACCCCACGTTCCCACGGACTGAACCCCCATGCCTCAGCTCCATCGAACCATCGTTCGTCACTTTCTTCCGTTTCTCGCCGCCCTGATCCTCTGTCAGTGTGGTCCTCCTTCGCCGCCATCATGCCAGAAATCACCAAGGGATTCGCGGCAGGATCCCACGGTGTTAGTCGACACCGCCCGCCAAGCATGGGTTGAGATCGGCCGCACCGGATCGCCTGCGGCAAGGGAACGCTACAACACGGCCATCGCCAAGCTGCTCGACCAGATCTGTTGTGGTCGAGGTGACCGCCTCGCCAAAGCGGTGGCCATGGGCACCGTGATCGACACCTCCCACTCCCTCGGAGCGGGCGTCAACTTCAAGGAGCTCGATGCCTTTGTTCCGGCTTCATCGATCGAAATGGACGAAGTTGGAACCAGAAAAGTGGATGCAGGTCTCGGCGTCCCTTCGGTCGGCTGGATCTCCTACAATCCGGGTGAGACGGAGCGCTATCCCTTCGCCCCTCCGACCGGCTTGCCTCTGAACCTCACCGCAGTGCTCGATTTTGATCGTTCCCCACCCACCTGGCGGATCGTCTATCCGGGGCGAGTGGAAACCATCAGCGTCAACGGACGCGAACAAGCCCTCGCGGCCGACTGGTCCGCCGCTCCGGCACTCTATTGGAAGATGAGCGACCTCGACGATCAGGACCTTGCCAAGGTGCTGCTACCCGGACGTTTCACCAACCAAACCAACCTCTACGCCGCGGCACCCTACGATCCGGAAAAGATTCCCGTGCTCTTCGTTCACGGCCTCTACTCAAGCCCCGGAACCTACAAGGTCATGTTCAACGAACTCATGGGAGAAGCCTGGTTCCGCGAGAATTACCAATCGTGGTTCTTCAGCTATCCCACCGGCACTTCATGGGTCTACAACGCCGCGTTTTTTCGCGATCATCTTCGGCGGGCCACCGAAGCCGCAAAGAAACAGGGCAGTCTGACCAACTGGAACAAGATGGTGGTGGTCGGCCATTCGATGGGAGGGGTGATTTCCCACGCCTCACTGATCGATCCCGGTACCCGATTCTATGACGATCGCTTCGACGAACCGTTAGAAGATCTCAGGGTTTCAAAAGAGACCCGCCAAGCCATCCGATGGACAACACTTTACGAACCCATCGAAGAACCCTCGCGTGTCATCTTCATGGCCGCGCCGCACCGAGGCTCCCCCTTCCGCCAATCGGTTTTTCTCCCGCTTCATCGACAACCTCATCCGACTTCCCAAAACCCTGACGATCGATCTGGTCGATGTCACCATGAGCGAACTCGGAACCGCCCTCACCGACGGCAAGAACGCCCGACCGATCCAGACTTCGATCGGCACCCTCGCTCCGAACTTCAAGGGCTATGATTCACTCAATGCCTCGCCCCTGCGTTCCGATCTGAAAGTCCACTCGATCATCGGCGATCGCGGCCGCGGTGACAGCCCCGAGAGCTCCGATGGGATCGTCCCCTACTGGTCCTCCCACCTCAAAGTTGCCCGCAGCGAACGGATCGTCCCCTACAGCCACACCCTCACCACCAAGCCGGAGACCATCGAGGAGGTAAAGCGCATCCTCCAGCTGCATCTCAAGGAGCAGTAGCCCGCTCGCCACTTGCCATCATCGATCCAGTGGCCTAAACCGCGCCCCGTGACGCCTGAAGCCCAGCTAGACATCCTCACCGCCGGCACCGCCAAGGTCCTGTCCGAAAAGGAACTCCTCGAAAAACTCCGCCTCGGTCGCCCATTGCGGATCAAGCTCGGCGTCGATCCCACCGCGCCCGACATCCACTTCGGGCACACGGTTCCTCTCGAAAAGCTCCGCCAATTTCAGGAACTCGGGCATCAGGCCGTGCTCTTGATCGGCGATTTCACCGCCACCGTCGGCGACCCCTCCGGCCGCTCCGCGACCCGCCCGCCGCTGACCCGCGAGCAGGTCCTCGTCAATGCCGAGACCTACACCGAACAGGCCTTCAAAATCCTCGACCGCGAGAAGACGGAAATCGTCTACAACGGCGACTGGTTCCGCAAAATGACCTACGAGGACGTGCTGCGGCTCAACGCCCGCGTGACCCTCCAACAGATGCTCCAGCGCGAAGACTTCCGCACCCGCATCGACTCCGCCACCGAAGTCCGCCTCCACGAACTCCAGTATCCCGTCATGCAGGGCTGGGACTCGGTCGAGATTAGAGCCGACGTCGAAATCGGAGGCACCGACCAACTCTTCAACATCCTCGTCGGTCGCGACCTGCAGAAAGAAGAAGCTCAGCCACAACAGGTCGTCATGCTCGTCCCCCTTCTCGAAGGCCTCGATGGTGTCAAAAAGATGTCGAAGTCCTACGACAACTACGTCGGCGTGAACGACCCCTCGCTCGACATGTTCGGCAAGCTCATGAGCGTCTCGGATGACCTGATGGCCCGCTACTACCAGTTGCTCCTCGGCGAAACCCTGGACCCGGCTCTCCATCCCATGGAGGCCAAGAAGGCCTTGGCCCAGAAACTCACCAGCCGCTACCATGACGCCGCCGCCGGCCAAGCCGCCCGCGACGACTGGGATACTCGTTTTTCAAAAAAGGACCTCGCAGCCGCCGAACTCCCCGAAATCGCGATCAGCACCCTGCCTGCCGAACTCACCGTTCTCAGCCTCAGTGCCCACGTCTTCCAAACTTCCTTCGGAATCTCCAAATCAAACGGCGAGCTAAAGAAGCAGTTCATCACCCCCGGCTCGGTACAACTCAACGGAGACAAGCTCACCGACCCCAACGCAGCAGTCTCGCCCGCCAATGGAGACATCCTCAAACTGTCCAAAAAGCACGCCGTGCGATTCATCTGAACCATGAGAACCCTCTACATCAAACCCGGCTGCCCGTGGTGCGACGACGTCGTCGCCTTCATGAAAAAGCAGGACATCGAGCATGACACCGTGATCGTCTCCGGCAACCACGAAGCCATGCAGCAAATGATCACCCTCTCCGGCCAGAGCAAGGCCCCGACGATGAACTGGGAAGGCGAAGTCCTCGCCGACTTCGGCGTCGAAGAACTCGTCCCCTTCCTCAAGGAACGCGGAGTGCTCTGAATAGTTGCCGCCTGCGTTTCAGCAAGCCTTGCACTCCAAAAACTTGTCACAGAAGGCAAGCAAGGAAACGAAGGTCCCGAGCCATGGATTCCTCGTCTTCGCTTCGTTACCTTCGTTTCCTTCTGTAAGAACCCGCGCTCACCGTATCGGTCATACAAAAAGGCCCGCCGTCTGCTCCAATCGGCTAAATACGGAGAAGGAGTTTTTAACTTCTTCCGCCTCAACCCAAGGCTTGTCACCCGTCTACGAGGCAAGCTTCCCACTTCCATCGCCTCCTCTAACACACAACGAACTTCCAAAGTCCGTCTCCATATTCTCCCCTATAAGCACTTCGACCCCATGCGACAGAACAAAGCTCCACGACTTGTCTTCCAGGGTTCGTAGTTCCGCCTTCAGGCGGTCGAAGCAACCCAAGATGCCGACTGAAGGCGGACAGACAAACCGCCTGCCTGGAGCTCAGCCGAGCTCCTACTCGTTCCAGATTTCCTCAAGCATGGCCACTACTAATGGATTCACGGATTCCTGAGGTGATGGTCGCCCAAAGGATGCCTCTCCACCATATCCAGACAGAATGACTCCAAGTTGGCTAAAAAGACTAGAAACCTTGACTGACCCGAATGGCACGTGATTAAGGCCGTCCGTCGTTGATTTTCTGTTAGATTTTGCTCCACGAAAAACCCTGCCT
>NZ_JBATWY010000168.1:0-32942 GCF_049672945.1 Haloferula sp.
GCCGTATTTTGCGTGCCGGAACGGAGTCTGGTTTCAGCGACCCGGTTTCCACGAGCTGCACCGTCATTTCCGGCGACTCCGGCGGACCGCTTTTCAATCTCCGTGGCGAGGTCATCGGGATCAACTCAAACATCAACTTGCCATGGTTCGCGAACAATCACGTGCCTGTCAGCGTTTTCCGAAAGAGCTGGGATCAGTTCGTTGCAGGAGAAACCCTGTCGAGCAGTCGCGGCAACGGCCAATCGCCTGACATCTTCGAACAGCACGATTATCTCGAAGATCCCTTCGCCGAGGTTCGGGAAAAGTTTCTCGAATTACTTCCTGCATACGCGAAGAACGACGGCATCGAAAATCTTGTCGATCGCCCCCGCCTGCTACCGCTCCACCGCATGCAGACTTATCTCGATCTATGGGAACCTGAGGCGGAACTTATCGAGGAACCAAAGCTCGGCTTCAGCATTAAGAATTCGGCCGGCCCCGCAGTCATCACCATGGTCGAGCCTGAATCCCCAGCCGCTAGGGCAGGTCTGCAACCGGGGGACCAGCTGCTCACTCTCAGCGGCGAGTCCGCGACCACGGCTCCTGCCTTCGCGCTCGCTTTTCGTTCACTCGATCCCACCGAGCTACCCGAATCACTCGATGTCACTGCCCAGCGCGGTGCAGAAACTCTCAGCTTCTCAATCGTGCCTTCCTCCCGCCCTGCTCGTCGGCATTTCCTTCCGCCGGTCACCGACGTGCTCGCCGCGATGAGCGCGAGAGGGATGTCGACGGCGGTCAGTCGTGACGTCCAAGAGCTCGAATCGGAGTTCATGAAACCCCTCGTCGAACTCGAAAAGCGAGCCCGCCACTCAGTGTTCGAACTTCGTAAGAAGGACGGCAGCTCGAAACTCGGCTTCGCAACCGTCGTGTCGGCCGATGGCGAAATGCTCACCCAGGCCTCACTCCTGCCCGAAGATGCCGAACTGGTCGTCGTTTATCAGGACGAGAGCTTCCCGATCGAAGTCGTCGCCAAGGACGAACTCTCTGACCTCGCCCTCCTACGGTTCATCGAAGCCGTCCCGGAACCACTCGCTACCGTCGAATGGAGCGCCGTGACGCCCACACCCGGCACGCTCGTTTACAGCCCGACCGGTGACGACATGACGATGGAATGCGCGGTGATCACCCGTCCTCTCGGCACCGTCGTTCCGGGTGGAAAGGAAGCCCGATATCGCTTCGGAAGCACGCCTCCCTACCTCGGCGTCCAGCTTGAGGAAGACGCACCCGTCGCCACCGTGGTAATGCCCGATAGCCCGGCCGACCGGGCGGGAATTCTGGAAGGCGACCGCATTACCAAAGCCAATGGACAAGAAATCGCAAGTCCCAGAAATCTGTTAGATATTATCAAGAGCAGCGTGCCGGGTGACAAACTTCGTCTAACGCTCGAGCGCGACGGCGAAGAATTCAAGGTATCCCCCATTCTTGATCAGGCACCCACAAAAGGCAGCGGGTTCTCTCCGGAAGCCGCACGGATCGACAAGCAGCTCATGGGACTCAGCGCCGGTGGCGGCAAGCTCAGCACTCGTCGCAATCCGTTCCCCGAATGCCACTATCACCACCTCCCGATCATCGCCTCAGAGACCGGATCCGCTATCTTTGATGCAGCCGGCCTCGCTTATGGCATCAATATTTGTCGTTCCCTCCGTCACCGAACGCTCGCGCTTACCGTGCCATCCGTCCAAGCTGCACTTGAAAGGCTGCGCAACACCTCCTCAGAACCGAAGGACGAGTGACGCTTTCCCTGCCTCCATCAGCCCATGAAACTTATCCAAATTCTCCGCCGTCATCCGTGGCCCGTCTTCCTCGGGCTGTGGACTATCGGAGTGATTTGGATTGTTGTTTGGCTGTTCAACCGTCCGCCCGCCGAGCCGATCATCATTCGCAGCGAACAGGTCGGTGACACCGGTGGGTGGCCGCTCTTTGACCGCACCTTCTATCCTGTCTATCCTTGGATCCTTCTCGCCCCATGGGTGATCTGGCTCTGCCTGCGCTTCCCCATCGGGTTGCGGCGGACCTGGTTGGCACTGCCTCTCGTGCTACTCGGCGCAGCATCCTTCGTTTACCTCAGCTACCGTTTCGCCAGCGGCTACGGCGAGCGCCTGCCACAGCTCGTCTACCTCTCCGTCACTCGACTGGGATCCATGCCGCAAGTCCTGATCAACGGCGAGGAACTGCCCTCGACGCAATCATCAAAACAGAAGGACAGTTCGGAGCAGCCCGTCAAAATCGACCTTCAGGTCGAAGGCCTGAAGGATCTGCTCGCCCAACTGGAAGACCAATTGGGACTGCCCTTGGACGAAGAGCAAATCAGCAAGCAAATCGAACGCGCCATGGTGAACCCCGCCGCTCGCGGACCCAACGCCGAGGTCACTGTAATTGCCAAGCCCGCAGGCTCGAAATCGATGACCGTCGATGGATCGGGGGTCATCGACATTCCAAAACTTCAGACACCTGATCTTAGCAAGATCACCCAACCAAACTTGGTTCTCGGCTCAATGCTTCACCTCGGCGGCTTCGTGCTCATCGGAGGACTGGTTCACCTTGGTGTTTTCCTCAAACACATCCGCGACCGTGAGCAGCGGCACACCATCGTAAGCAAGGAACTCGCTGAAGCCCGTCTCTCAGAACTCCACGCCCAGCTTCGACCGCACTTCCTTTTCAACGCTCTCAACTCGATCTCATCCGAAGTTCACGAGTCTCCCGAGAAGGCGGTCGACATGATCATCCACCTCTCCGACCTGTTGCGAGGATCGCTCACCATCGAACGCGGTAACGGCCTCATCCCACTTCGCAACGAACTCGCCCTGCTCGACCACTACCTCGCGCTCCAGTCCCACCGCTTTGGCGACCGCCTCACGGTGCACCGTGACTTCCCGGCCGACACCCTCGTTGTTCCGGTTCCACCCTTCGTGCTCCAACCCTTGGTCGAAAACGCGGTCCAGCACGGCCTCGAGCCACTCGCCAGGCCCGGCAACCTATGGCTCTCGTCGGAACTCGAGAATGGCGAGCTAGTCATCCAAATCGAAGACGACGGCACAGGCCTGAATGCCTCGCCCGCCACCAAAGGCACCGGCACCGGCCTCTCCAACATCCGCAGCCGGCTCGAAACCCTCTTCCCCGAGCGTCACCGCCTTTTACTCGAACCCGCCAGCCCCGAACAGGGAACCCGCGTCACCCTGCGCCTGCCACTCTCCTGAAAATGGCCACCATCCGCATTCTCATCGCCGACGACGAGGCACCCGCCCGCTCCCGCATCCGACGCGTCCTCGGCACCCGGACCGACTGCAGCATCGTCTCCGAGTGCTCGAATGGAGCCGACACCCTCGAATCCCTGCTACAGCACGAGATCGACGTGCTCTTCCTCGACATCCAGATGCCCGAACTGACCGGTTTCGAAGTCATTGCCAACCTCCCCTCCAATCACCCCCGCCCGGCCATCATTTTTACCACTGCCTACGACCAGCACGCCATCGAGGCATTCTCGGTCTGCGCGATCGACTACCTCCTCAAGCCGTGGAAAGAGGAACGCCTGCTCGCAGCACTCGACCGCGCCATCTCCGCCGACCCACGCGGCAATCCGGCCACCGCCATTGAATCGCTCCTGCAGCGTGTCCAGCACCATGCCAACGAGCGTATCGCAGTCCGTGAAGGTGAACGACTGCATTTCCTCCGCGTCCGTCACATCCAGCATGTCGAGGCCGCAGCCAACTACGTGGTCCTCCATTCCCGGGACGCCCGCTACATGCACCGCGAGACTCTCGCCGCCATGGAAAAGCGCCTGTTACCTCACGGCTTCTACCGCGCCAACCGCTCCCACCTGATCAACCTCGCCCAGATCCGCGAGGTCAGATCCCCCCAGAAGGGCCCGAGCCAGATCATCCTCGAGGGCGATGCCGTCATTCCCCTCACCCGCCCGGTCCGCGAGCTAGAGCAGGCGCTCTCAGCCTTGTGAGCGAGATGCCGATGGCGAACGTCTCTACCAAAGACGATTGCTGCTAAAAGTCTAAAAAAGCCGCCGAATACCCTAAGAAATGAGGATAGCCAAGCCCAGGCATCGGGGTAGGATTCCATCGACCTTAACTCCAACAGAAATCAGACAATAAAAACGAATGCAGTAAAGCTCCCTCCGCTGGCAAGCTTCTGGTCACCAGCTTGTATCGTCAATTCAGATAGCGGCGGCAAGGATCTCTGGAAAAACCCAAGGCAATCAAAATTCAAATCATGAATCTCAAAATCCCAACCCTACTGTCCTCTTTGACAATCCACTCCCTGATCTTCGTACCAGCGGCTTCTGCAGCTACCATTATTGACAACCTTTATGTCGAAGCTGGGCGTGCAACCTCAACCAACGGCTCGACCGGAACCGGCACAACCTTTGGGTCAGCTGGAATTGACACAGGCTATTTCACGGGGGGCGGTACCGACTCCCACGCAGTATTCATTTTCCAAATGACTGCAACTTCGGATGGGGCGAATATCGAGGGTTCAAATTTTACCGTCTCGCAGACACTTTACGGTCCTGCTCCCACCGGCTTCGTTGGAGATCTTCACGTCGTTCGCACAAGTTCTTCAGCATCGCCTCAAAATTCGGACTACGAGACGTCCGCCTTGCTTGTGAAGGCCAACTTCACTGGCACCACTGCTGCCGCGCTGTCTCTCGATACCGCGGCACAGGACACCCTCACCACTTGGTTGCAAACCAACTGGGTCGCGGATGACTACATATTCTTCTCGATCCAAACGGATCCAATCAACCCCGCCAAACAGGGCAGTGATAACAACGTGGGTTTCCGATATGGTAACAACAACAATGGAGGCAGCTCGGACTCGGTCTTCTCTGTGACAGTTCCCGAGCCTTCGGGTGCAGCAATTGTGGGCCTTGGTGGAATGCTGATGCTGGCAGGACGTCGCCGGCACTAGATCTTTCAGAATATCCTGGTCAAAATTATGACCCCTACTCGGATGATCCGGGTAGGGTTCTTTTGGTTCTACGCGCAAGATCAACCATCGTAGATGCCTCACTTGTGAAGGGCCGGATTCTCACCCCCACGGCCGCTTCAAAAACCCACAACTCACCATGCACACATTGCTGGATTCTCCTTGAATCCAGCCAGTTCCATTTTCGGAATTCAACCAAGCCATTACTGGCATCACGAACTATCCTATGAAATGAGGATACCCAAACCCAACCACTGGGTTAAACTATCTGTAGTTACAAAAGAGGCACAGAACGATCCGGCTCCGATTGGATTGGTAATCCGGAAGCCCTTTCGTTTCCCCTGAAAAACCCAGGAACATCTTACATGAAACCACATCGAATTGCTACAACACGAAAACCTACTCGTCGATCGAAGGACTCGGGTTTTGCATTGATCATCACAATCTCGCTTATGGTTTTGTTGAGCCTCCTTTCAGTAGGCCTGCTTTCCCTGAGTACGATTGCGCTGAAGTCGTCGCGAGCGGGAGAGCATCAGGCGCAGGCGCAAGTAAACGCGCGGATGGCATTAACACTCGCCATCGCAGAACTCCAAAAGGCTGCAGGTCCCGACCAACGCATCACCTCTGGAGCATCCATTCTATCCGACAGACCGTCTGATTCGCCATCTGGAGGTCACACGCATTGGACAGGTGTCTGGGACAGCAGCGACTACGATCCGAAGTCACCGGATAAAAAGACTTTTGTCAGGTGGCTCGTTTCCTCACCGCACGGCACTGACTCCGAAGACCTTGCCTTTGCGGGATCCTCCCCACAGGAAGAGCATGCGATCTTTGCCGGAGGCACTGCTGAAGGATCAGTGAAAGTTCCCAAAGTGAAAATCGACGGCGGGTCGGGCAATTCGGGCGCCTACGCCTTTTGGGTGGAGGACGAGGGAATCAAGGCCGATCTTGGCTGGAATGAAGGCGGGTTCAATGACAAGGAGAGGAAACAGGCCGCGCGCCTCGAGTCGACCGCAGGTCCGGACTACGGAATTTTCAAAGGCCCCCTTGCCTCCAAGGTCACTTATCCCATCTCACAGGACAGCGCTGCCGAGCTGGTCGACGGAATGAACAAGTGCCTCAGTATTGCCGACATCCCGCTTGCTGCCAACGCGTCAGGCAATGAGAAGGACTGGGTGCGTGATAGTCGCCATGACATCACTCTCTACAGCCGCGGCGTCATTGCGGACGTCAAACTGGGCGGCCTCCGCCGCGACCTCTCACTCGCCTTCGAAATGGATGGAGAAAAGGATGCCGAGAACGCCAACCGCTTCAACCGGCAGGTCGGTGAATTCGTTGGAGGTGATGATCGGCTGGCATCGGAAAAAATTGCACCAGGAATGCCTATTGAGGAACGCTTTCTTTGGCGTGACTACAATGGTTCGGGGTCTCATTTCTCCGGAGACATGGTCAGATCCAACTCAGTGGTCAGAGGGCCCAATTGGTGGTCCCTACGAGACTATGCAAACCTCTACAAGCACCTCAGGGGGTCGTCGGGAGACTACTCGATGGAAGCACGAACAATGTTTCCCAACCGGGATGATATGGGACGGCCCTGGGGAATGATCTATCCAATCGTTGGAGGCCCTTGGGTCTGGGATACCGAAGTCAACAAGACCGGTCATCCCAGTTGGCCGGGATCCTACGCTTACAAACCGGCGCGCCCGAATTATACCCCGGTCAATCTCGGCACCACGGTTCTGGTAAGCATGAAGGCCATTCCTGCCGCAGACGGAATGGCAGACCTGGCAGTCGCGCTCGATCCACTCTGCATCTTCTGGAACCCCTACAATCGGAGGATCACCTGCGATAACCTTGTGATCGACATGAAGAAGTCGCTGCCAGGAAAGGTCTCGTTCCGGGTTCGGGATTCCGGAGGAAAACAGAAAACCTACCGCAAGAATCTGATGGATCTGATGAGAACCAACGTCACTTCAAGGGGTAATCGGGTGACCTTCCTCGTAAGGGGTCCTTTAGAGTTCGCTCCTGGCGAAGTTGTGATCGTCTCGCCCAACGGAAATACGGGTGAAGCGGTCATCGGCTATGCCACGACCAATGACAGCGGCATCATCATGACCAAGCTTCACAACAACGAGGCAATCACTATTGACACGGACAAGACGACCGTGGACATGAATTTCCTAGCCAATGATCGTGGCCATTCCGACGAAGACAAGGTGGCGGGCCGCCACGAAATGGACACGTACATTCAGGAGGGTGCCCCCACCGTTGACCAAGCTGCAGAACTTAACGGCGACCTGATCCAGGTGGTTTACACCCAGATGTGGTCTGGAGACCAGGGCGTGAGTGAATATCAGACGCCGGGAACCAACAGCGACAACAATAGCTTCAAGCGCACGGCCACAGCAAGGGCTCTCACGACTGGAAAGCACTTTTTCGGGGGTGAATCGATCATGGTCAAACCGGCAAGCCCGGGAGGCGAACGCGCCAACCCAGTTGAAATGTTCTCCCGCTTCAACCCGACCACTTCTCTCTCCTCCCGCTACACTTATCGTCACGTCATGTTCCACCAGATATCCAAACACGTGGCTGGTAACAGCGACTTCGCCGTCCGAGAGGAGATCGGCCTCGATTTCTCCGGAGACCCACGCAACGCCTACTACGGCGTAAGCTACCAGCAGACAGGATCGAAGTTCCTCCCTGTAAAGAGCATCCCTTCGAGTCCACCGATCTCACTGGCAGCCTTTTCGGAAGCTAACCTCAGTTTTCTTGGCTTGGAGCCGCTCAATGCCGTCGGCAATTCGTGGCCGAGTGTCTTTTTCCCGCCGACATCTCCCTATGGCGAACTTGAAGACGGTCCGCAGGGGAACAATCGGACAATGCACGACTTTTCATGGCTCGCCAACGATGCACTTTTCGACCGCTACTACCTCTCGGGTATCACCCCTGAATTCTCAATCACTGGATCGGGCTACAACAGCTCTGGCAGCATCAAGGAGACTTTGAGCAGCTTTTTCGATTCCGATTCAGTCGGTAGCTATCGTGATGCACAGGCCAACCCTGCTTTGACGCCCCACATGCCTTCAGGCGAATCAAGATCAGAGATCATCGAGTCATTGGACGAAGACGACGGCTATCTCAAGTTTTGTGCCTACGCCATGATTCGTGGAGCGTTCAACGTCAACTCAACTTCCGTCAAGGCTTGGGAATCCCTGCTTCGTGGTAATGCCGGCCTCGAGGTCGACTACGCCGATGGCGGTTCTTCAAGTGGAAGCTCAAACAGCGTCTCTTTCCCAGGCAGCTCATCGCCAGCCTCACCGGGTTCAGGGGGAAGCGACCCCAAACCACAGTGGTCCGGCTTTCCTCAACTTAGCGAGAGTCAAGTCTCAGTCCTCGCGGAGAACATTGTGGAAGAGGTTAAACTCCGGGGTCCGTTCATGAGCATTTCGGACTTCGTCAACCACAGCGTCGCCGAGAAGCTTGATCCTGAGACCAGTTTCTCGGGAGCGCTTCAGTCCGCTATCGACAAAGCCGCCAATTCCGGTAGCGGGATCAACGCCGCCACTCGTAGTTCAGCACCGAATGCTTCCGCCGTCGATTCTTCCGCTCAGAAGGGGGTTCCAAGCTACAACGCCAAGGTTTACGGCTCGAATGAACCGGTCGGCAACCGCAGGACGACTACCGGCATTCCAGGAGACCTTACCCAAGCGAAGCTCCTCCTGCCTCTGGCTCCCCGCCTCGCCGCCCGTTCGGACACCTTTCGTATCCGCGCCTACGGCGAGGCTCTCGCCAAAGATGGGATTACAGTTCTTGCTCGTGCCACCTGCGAAGCCGTCGTCCAGCGCTTGCCCGAGTATCTCGACCCCATCACGGATTCCGGTAACAACGAGCCTTGGGATGAAGCGACTAATCCCTTCGATCCAAATGGCAACGACCTCAACCCGACCAATCAGAAGTTCGGTCGCCGATTCACAATCACTGCTTTTCGTTGGATCCACTCGAATGAATCATGATCTATATCCCGATGAATAAAACGATCCTATCCAGATTACTGCTTATCACAGCATTCTGCCTCGCATCCGTATCCGGTCTGCACGGGCAAGAACCGAAGCAGAAGTCGCCTTTCCGCTTCTCTTGCGTGTCATTCAAGGAATTGAGCTTCAGCCAATTGTTCTACCGCGAGGGAAAGAAGTATCTGCCGCTCAGTGTGGTCGCCAACAACCGGTCAGCACCTGTCCCACTCAAGGGTATGAATTCACTGGAGCTTTTCATCGAGCATGTCGGCAGTGATGATGTCAGATCCTATAAGCTGGTCGGGAAGTCCGCTCTTCCGAAGGGAGCCGAGCTCGCACTTTTCTTTATTTTTGAACGCTCTTCTGCCGGCGCTTTGCCGCTCACTCTGAAGGGCATTGATGATTCAATGGACGTTTTCCCACCCGGAAGCTTCCGCTTTGCGAACTTTACGAAGATCCCACTCAAACTCCGATTCGGAACCACGAACGGAAACATCAAGCCCGGTGGCTTCACCGTGGTGAAGTCCAATGTCGAGGCCGCCGGTGGCTTCCTTCCACTTTGGCTTACCACCTCCACGGGCAAGAAGGTCTACGAAAACCGACTCTGGTCGCAACTCAGCGGCCGGGACATGTTATTCATCGGTCCGCCACCTCGCCCCGGAGGCACGGTTTCGGTCATGCTCCTCCCACAGGTCGTGCCACCGGAACCGGAAGGACCGTAGTGCCGTACGACACCCACAAACAAGAGACCAAATCACTCTCACACTAGTTCCAATCCAGACCCCGGAAGCTCCCCGGACTTCAATTAGCTACCGCCGCTGGAGGGAGTCCGGCATTCCATTTCTTGCAGCAATTGGCCGTTCGATAGGGGGTTTCCAGACTTTGAACGATCCGGCTGGAAAAACAGACAGTCCGACAAGCGAAATGACTCTCCAGGTTTGCGAAAACTCCTGAGCAAGATACTCGCACTCCCCTTTTAGCGACACTCCATTCCGTCGTCCTCCCCTACTCGTCACCCTCGATCTCCAGCCGATAGAAGCGGTATCCCTCATCGCTGTTGATAGGGAACGTGACCTCGTCTATATCATTGTTCAGCTTTCGGTATGTCAGCGCTCCCTGGTTCACTGGAACCCACTGACCATCCGTCAGGTTTCGGGTCGATGTCATGACATACCGAAGGCCGCGGGCTGTGGCGTCGCGGCGCTGACGGAAGATTATCTTGGATCCGACGATCCCTCCATTTGCAGCCCGCTGCCACATCGGAAGACCGGCCTTTCCTCCTACCGCATACTCGGCCAGGCGAGAGCGCTCAGGATCACGGGGCAAGTTGTTATCATCCAGCCATTCGTTGTAGTAATGGGTGCCAAGCCCCCTGATTGATACGTCGCGTGTCTGAAGATTTACGCTGACGTCTGCATGCTCAAACGATCGGGTGTAGGACCAACCGTTGGCCTGAGCCTTGCCAAGCGGCTTACCAAGAGGCATGCGAAACTCGGGATAGTCCACAAGACTCCCGTTTGCGTGGCGGTAGCCCCAGGAATACGCAAAATAGGTATAGGGCTCTGCAACGAGAAGATAGCAGGCGAGTGAGAAGGAAATCTTGTTGCGCGCCTCCAGAGCAAGGTCGTCGTAAGGCTCCTTCATCTTCTCACTATTGGTGAAGACAAAGTCCGGATCCGGCCAGCCCTTGAAAATGGCAATCTTCCCCGCATCTACGATTGAAGAAAAGGTGTTCAAATCGTTCCGTATTTGGCTAGCAGTGGCCGTCCCGTAAGCAGTGAAGTGCTCGGCGATGGCACCGTCGGCACCAGGCAGCCACTGCAGCCCGTTGGTGCCCCGGAATCCATTGACGATAACGAGACCGCCTTCCGGCCGCACATCTCTCATCGAGTCTCCGGCCCTCGACATCTGATCGTTTTGCCAGGTGACCACCTGGGCAACGCTCGCGCTTCCGCCAGACGCACCCATGTACTGACGATAGCCATTGGCTTGGAAAAGCGCGTCAGCAAAGACGCCATCACTATTGTATTTTGAGATCGAGTCGCCGGCGATTCCCGCCCACCAGTCACGGAACCCGGGATCCGGAAGATTGTAAATCTGCGATCCTCCGTTCTTCCTCACAATGTTGCCATTCGACTCCCGCAAGACCAGATCCGAACTGTTGTTGACCACGTTGAGGATGTCGTAGAATGGTCCGAAATTGAGAATGCTGTTCATATAGAACAGAACCTTCATGTCTGGATTCTTCGCCTTGAGACGGCCGGCATCCCGTTTGATTCCCTCTTCGGTTGAACCGAGCTGATCCAAAGCGTGGGCTTTCTCCAAGCAGACGAAATTCGAGGTTCTCGCAAGGAAGTCGATGTCGGATTGGGGAAAGATACCGGGTGTTCGCCCGACGTGAATGTAGGATTGCGGCGTATCCCAGGACCAGCGCGGATACTTTGGGTGGAGCTTCACCTCAAGATTTACCACAGCGTAGTCGATTCCGGACCCATCGGTAACAGCGACGGCAAGCGTGTTGATGCCGGCGTTCTCGTCTTGCGGTACGCCCGTTAGGTATCCATCAGACGACAGGCTGATCCAAGACGGGCCATCGACCAGCGAAAAGCTGAGCGGATCTCCGGTGATGCTGCTCCGCGCCTTGCCGGGAATGCCGGCGCGGTAGGAGGTGAAGACGGTGGCGGATTCCTTCTGAATCGGTTTTTCGAGGAAGAGCGGGTAATCGGGCGGAAGGTCGACAGGAATCTTCACTTCGGCGTAGTCCGTGCCCTCGCCATCGGTCACGGCGGCAATGAGGAAATTGTCACCAGCATCGGTGTCGTAGGGAACGCCGGTGATGTACCCGATCTCGGACAGGGTCGTCCAGGCGGGACCGGACACGATGTAGAAAGTCAATGGCTTGCCGGTGATGCTGCTTCTGGCCTTCCCGGGGATACCCGCCCGATAGTCGGAAAAGGCGGTGGCACGCTCCTTGTTGATGTTGGTTTCAAGGAAAAGCGAGTAGCCAGTTGGAAGGATGTCGAAATCAACCGTGGCTCGGTCGGTGCCACCCATGCCGTCATAAATCTCGACAACGAGCCCGTCGGATCCCTGATCCGAAAAGGTCGGGGTGCCGGTCATGATCCCATTGTTCTGATCGATTTCGACCCAGTCCGGAGCATCGATCAGTCTGAAGAAGACCGGGTCACCCGGGACGGTGTTGGACGTGAAGCCTCCGATCCCGTGGCGCCAGAACTTGTAAATCGTGGCATCGGGCTTTGAAATCGTATCCTGCGAAAAAACGGGTGCGGCGTTGGAGTCCCCTACCAAGGCAGCAAAAGAGATCAGCAGGAGGGCAATTTTCTTCAGGCGGGTTTCCATGGGGCTTCCAGTTTCGTCTGGCGTGGTCATCTGAATGGCTAAACGAGACACTCCTCTAGCGTCCGAAATCTCAGGCTACCCGCCTATCCTCATTTCATAGGATGCTTTCCCTAGGTAGGCATTAAACGTTCTTGGCCGCGACAAATTCCTGTGCTTCAGAAAGCCCACATCTAGATTCGAAGCCATCCTGATAAATGAGGACACCCATAAGGTTTTAAGAAATCCATTCTGTCGATAGTCTGCAAGGATACCGGAGGGTCACAGGCCCTCCCGCGTCTTCAATCGTTCGAAACTCACGGCACCACAACACCAGCATTGATTCACTATGGTAAAATCACCCATTTTTCTCTGCCTTTTCCTCGGTGTTACCAGTCTCACCGCTAGCGGAAAGAAGCCCAACTTTGTAATTGTTCTCGCAGATGATGTCAGCTGGGACGCCTTTGGTGCCACCGGGTCTGCGCATGCGCGGACGCCGCATATTGACAAGCTGGCGAAGGAATCCCTTACGATGGAACGCTTCTACTGCAGTGTCTCTCAGTGTGCTCCTGTCAGGGCGGAGCTCTACACGGGATTGCTCCCTCGACACAATGGGATATTGGGAAATTCCCGCATCGTGAAAATACCGGGCGTTCTGAATATGGGAGACCATCTCCGTCCGCTGGGATATCGCGTCGGTTTAGCGGGCAAGGTGCACTTTGGCTTAGGATCTAAACCGTTAGACGCTATTTCAGGGTTTCCGAGCAACTGCAATGGCAGCGAGGGGAAACACAGCATGGATGGGGTGCGGACCTATATTCAGAAGGCTCAAGCAGCTGAGGCGCCGTTTTGCGTCATCATTGCGTCCATTCATTCTCACCACCCGTGGGATCTTGGAGGTTCCTCCCGCTTTCCCTTGGATAAAATCCAGCTCCCGCCTCACTATTTGGATACCCCAAAAGCCCGCGAAGCCCTTGCGAAACATGCGGCAGAAGTCGAAGAATTTGACCGACAAGTAGGTGATACGAGAGCCCTGATTGAGGATCTTCAGCTGGAGAATGAGACCATCCTCGTGGTTCTGAGTGAACAGGGAACCGCCATGCCCAGAGGCAAGTGGACGCCATACGAATATGGTTCACGCGCACTGTGTGTCGCTCACTACCCCGGAAAAATCAGGCCTCGAAAGACAGCGGCATTGGCCATGTATTGCGACATTTTGCCCACATTTCTGGATTTTGCTGACGGAAAGCCAGCGAAGCCGTTGGATGGGACTTCTTTGAAGCCGTTATGGACAGGAGCTAGTGACAAGCACCGTGAGGCGGTTCACATCTCGAACGTCCATCCGTTTTGGCAACAGGCCATCGTAAAGGATCGGTATAAGCTGATATGGACCGGGTCTCCGGAGGAAGAACATATCGCGAGTCAGTTTAATGCTAAGCAAAAGTTCTTTTCTCAGCCGTGGAAAGAGTGGAATCGGTTGGCAAAGAGAGATGCTGGCGCAGCGGCTGTCGTGCAACGGGTTCTGCATCCTCGTCGCTACGAACTATACGATGTTCAGGCCGACCCCTACGAGCTAGAGAATCTGGCTGATAAAGTAGAATTGAAAGAAGTGAAGACGGAACTCTTGGCGGACCTCAAACAACTGATGCTCACGGTCGGCGAACCCTTGGAAGCCGTGCTCCCCTCACCCACGCCCTAATTCAAGACGCAGATCAAGATCGGTCGCAAACCATCTATACCGCAGAGAAAGTGTCAATCATTCGATGGTTCTTCATCACCCAAAAGACCACCGAACTCTTTCCCGCTCGCTTCGAGCATCTGGAAGCATAGAACCTCTAAAAATTTTATGAAACCTCGAACCCGTCACACCGGCCTCATTCTTCTCAGCATCGCAACCACCGTATGGACCAGCGTTTCTGGCAAGACGGTCGGATCCTGGGATCTCAATCGTCTTTACGAGACTCCAAAGTGGGAGCAAACCGAGCTCGCCTCAAAGGACGGAGTTAAGGGCATTCTTTATGACTCCATTCAGTTCAAGGGGAAGCGGGTGCAGGTCTTTGCCTACTACAGCGCCCCCGAAGGCCCGGTGCCCGATGGTGGGTGGCCGGCGGTGGTCTGCATTCACGGAGGCGGAGGATCCGCATTTGAGAATTGGGTGAAAAAATGGAACCAAAACGGGTTTGCCGCGATCTCATTCGATCAGGAGGGACACATTCCGGTCAATAAGGAACCCGCGAACAAGAAGAACCGTGCGCGGAAATCGACCCCTAACCCGGGACCGCGTCGGATCGGCGGGTTTGACGATTACAAGGAGCCCATCGAAGACCAGTGGTACTATCACTCGGTCGCACAAATCATCCTTGCCCATTCACTGATCCGTTCCTTTCCAGAGGTTAATCCTGACAAAACCGGTTTTGTCGGCTTGAGCTGGGGAGGGACCCTTGCCTCAACCGTCATGGGCGTTGATGACCGCTATCAGTTCGGGATCGCCAGCTACGGATCCGGCTATATGCCCCGGAACCGTCACCCCGAGGACAAACATCGCTTCATCAATGAACACTTTGATGGCTCGTTGTTTTTCGGGAACGTGAGCTATCCGACCATGTGGGTGAACAGCACCAATGATTTCTACACCCAGATGCCCGCGACCCAGCAGTCCTACCGGGCCGTCAAGGGACCGGTGACTATCCGTTTCCAGCACAAGATGCCGCACGGACACGGCCCGATTATCGCGAATCGAGAGGTCTACGCTTTCGCCAAGAGTATCGTCGCCGGGGGAGCTCCGCTACTCAAGGTCACCAAACCGGAGGTTAAAAACTCAACGGCGAGCGTCAAAGGCACTCCTGCGGGCATGATCAAGAACGCCCAGTTGCTCTACACAATGGATGCCAAAGGAAAATGGGAGAAGAAGGAATGGCTGAAGGTGGACGCTGATATCAACGGATCGACCGTCTCGGCCAATATTCCGAAGGGAACCTTCGCCATTTGCTTCAATGTGACCGACCAGAGGGGCTTGATGGTCAGTTCGGAATACTTGCAGCTAGGAGATTAAGGGCGGCGATCATCGTAAAACATATTGAGAGACCTATCCTTTGGAATCATGCGATAGCCCTTTATCGGTAGAAAGCCAATCCCACACAAGGGAGCACCTTCGACAAGGTGATCTTCAGCTTCACTTGTCGGCTTTCGATGACTTGAGCGGAAGTCCTGCCTTGGTGATCATCGACTGAAGCTCCGCAACATCAATCTGCTGTACGGCAACATTCTCGTTTACGGCAAGCGCGGCAGCCATACCGGCAACTTCGCCCAGGTGCATCCAGGTCGGCTCGAGCCGGATGGCGGCAAAGGCAACATTGCTGGCGGACACGCATACCGGAACGAGCAGGTTCCCGCACTCGGCCGCCTTCGGTGTGATGGCGCGGTAGGGAATGTCGAAAGTCATGCCCTCTTGCCACATCCGGCCTTCGTTGATGAAATGATCCTGATCCACCACATACCGCGCCACATGGTGGGAGTCGATGTAGTGGGACCCTACGTGGATCACATCCTCCTTGTTGCGGTTTTCGGTGATATCGGCAAGGGTGAGGACGTAGGATCCCACCATGCGGCGGGCGGCCCGGACGTACAGATACCAGGGCCAATGATCATTGTCCTTCCACTCGTTCTTGCAGAATCCGTAGAGTCCCATCTGGCGGCGCATCGCTGGTGGTACCCGCTTGTCGGTTTTCAGAAACCAAAGCATTCCGTGGGTGTAGTCCCGGTAGAGTTTGTGGATACGCTCCCGCTCCTCAAACGTAGCCTCCGCCCACGGGGTCTGCGCGCCCGGAATGCTCATGGAGACGATTGAGAACTGCCGGTTGTTGCACTCCCGGTCCGGAGTATTGGGGATGTTGTAGAGACCGAGAATCTGGTTGATGTTCTTCAGGTAGCCCGCCTCGATACAGCGAGCCAGCAGCTCGTGCTTGACCGGGTCGTAGTTCGCGGGCTTCTGGATCGGCAGCCAGCTTTTCCGGTCGGTGGTGAGATTGAGCCGGACGTTGTAACAAATCGGGTGTTCGCTAGCTGAAAATTCCTCCGGAGGCTTCCCCGGCATGATTCCGAATAGGAGATCTCCGTTTTTGTCATAGGGTGAGACATTTATCTTCTTATCGAGGTAGCGAACACCTGCCTTCTCCTCGTTGTAGGTGGCCCTGGCCTCACGACCGAGAGCGTAAGAGACCTTCGCCATCGCCATCAAATCTCCCTCGTAGCTTGCATCGACAAACACCCGACCTTGATAGGACTCGCCACCTCGAACCTGCAACGAGACGAGATTCCCTCCGTCTTTCTCAACGGAATCCAATAGCTGGTCGTACTTCACGGGAACCCCCGCCTCCTCAAGCATCTCGAGGAACACCTTCTCTGCCACACTGGAAAGCCAGATGCGCGGCCCCTCTATCGTATTTTCCGTTTTCGTCCCACTCCGACGGGCAGCCTCAAAAGTGAAACGCTCGCATAAGCCGCCGAAGGTGCTGCGATCCATGTGCTCTCCCTCATCACGATTGAGCCCGCTAGTGCTGAGCCCGCCAACATGCTTCGTTTGCTCTAGCAGCACAACCGAAGCACCCTCACGCGCAGCGGCAATGGCGGCGGTGATGCCGCCCGGAGTGCCGCCGTAGACGACCACATCATAGTGATCCGGTTGAGCATGGGCATTCAAACCGATCAACGGGCACAATAACAGGATCAGCTTTCGAAGAGTGCTTATCGCCATGATTTGGAAATACTATCACCCGAAGTGGGATGTATCATTTTTTACGGTCGAGCAAGGCACGGAGTTCACGGATGATTGATTCCTTGGTGGGATCTGCACTCAGATTCTTGGTTTCACCGGGATCGGACTGGTAATCGTAAAGTTCAAGAATTTCTGACGCACCCTTGATCCAGCGGGTAAGCCGATAGCGCTCCGTCCGCACGGAATACCCCTGGTAGCCGCCACGCGAGAACTGGCTATATGCCGCGTCTTTGCCCGGGAGAGAAAGGTCATCCAGCACCGCGCCGAAACTGCTCCCCTGAGTGTGCCCGGGGATCGGCAATCCGGTCATGTCACACAAGCTGGGATAGAGATCGAGCAACTCGATCAACGCATGGGTCTTCCCGGTGGGCGGGTTCTTTCCCGGTGCCCGCACAATGAAGGGCACCCGGGTGGCGCCTTCGTAGTTGGTGCCCTTGCCGAAGGAGTTCTTGTCAAAAAGATGATAGCCGTGATCGCTCATCAACACCACGATGGTGTTCTTTTCCAGGCCCAGTTCTTCGAGCGCGGAGATTACCCGCCCGACTTGCGCATCCACATAGCTGACACTCGCCAGATAGCCACGGATATACTCCCGCTGCGCTTCCAGGTCCGGCATCTGGGGCACCCGAGCCACCTCATGGTAGCCGCGCCACTCACCGCCTGTTTCCGCTGCGAAGGAAGGCGCTCCAACCGGCAGCTCGGGGTCGGACGGAAGACTGACGTCCTTGATCGGATAAAGATCGTAGTAGCGCTTGGGCGCGACGAATGGGAGATGAGGCCGGAAAAAACCGACCGCAAGGAAGAACGGTTCATCCTTCAGCTCGCGAAGGGTCTCGACGGCACGATTCGCGAGTTTTCCATCAAGCAGGAAGTCGTCGTCCACATCAGGATCCTCCCAGATCGCCTCGGGGATCCACTTTCCTCCCGCAGCCCACCAGTCCGGCCCTTTCGCCGTAAACCGCGACTGCCGGATCTTTTTTTCCTGCAACCCGAGATTCCTCTTGGTGCCATAGATCGGATAACAAAGCTCCGGCTCGGGAACCCACTGCGGTTCGTCCCACGACACGTCGTCGCGATGATGAAAGACCTTCCCGATGGCCCGCGTGTGGTAGCCGTTTTTGAGAAACTGCTGGGGCAGAGTGACCACGTCGGGCAGCTTCTTGCGAAACCGGGTCTCGAAGCCGGCCCCAAACGTGTCAGGACGGATCCCGGTGAGAAACGACTGGCGGGATGGGACGCATATCGCCTTCTGCGCGTAGGCATTCAAAAAGGTCACTCCCTCGGACGAGAGCCGGTCGATGTGCGGAGTGATGGCTTGCGAATCCCCGTAACAGTTCAACTCGGTACGCAGGTCGTCGACAATGATCAACAGGACGTTGGGTTTCGGAGCGCCAGGCGCTGCCGCCGTCACAAGCGCGGACAGCAAAAACCAGCATGCGAAGTATGGGGCTTCCCAACGTGCTGTCATGGCTCGGAGTGTGCTGGCTCCCGGAATCAATGCAAGCCGCATCCTTTGTCACGGATTCGGGCGCACGGATGAACCACAGGTTGATTTGGCATCGGCGCAGTCTCCCAATCGCCTTCTATCGGACGGGAGAAGCTGCTCTCGGATCTTGTGCAGCTTGTCCGGCAACAATGCGGGGGTTGTAGTCAGGCTTAATTCCCGCGTTGGTTTCCACTTCAGGATTGCTTTGGGTGTTGTTGATGAGCGTATTGCCTTCGGAGCCGTTGCGCTCTTCCGCTTTGCCGCCGTTAACGACGTTGTCTTTGACCAGGGCTTTCGAGGTGAAGTTGTCGAGGTAGATCAGGTCGATGCCGTATCGGCCTGTGAGATAGGTCGGCACGATGTCGTGAATATGATTCCGGGCGATGACCGTACCTTCCTGGACGCCCCCGAGCGTGTAGATCCCTCCTCCGTCATCGTGGAGCTGAAGGCAGTGGTGGATGTGATTGAATCGGATGCGGTTGTTCACACAGCCGATTTCCCGGCCTTCGCCCCCGGGTTGGTTACCGACTTGAATGCCACTGTAGGGCATGTTGAATACATGATTGTGCTCGATGATCAGTTCGCTGACGTTGTGAGCAAGAATGCCGCCACCGTTCGTATAGTCCTGGCCGCATCTTGAGATTCTGTTGTTCCAAATGGCAACCTGCGTGCTTTTCAGTTCGGGAGGGGCGTTTTCCATTTTGTGGGCGTCGATCTCGATCCCATTGGCCGCGATATTGTAAACTACGTTCCCCTCAATATCCGCGCGGTCCACGTTGGCGAGAAACTGAATGCCGGAAGCGCCAGCGTTGCGTATCGTATTTTCACGGAGCACGAGGTTCTCGGCATGGATGGCCCGGATGACTGCCTGTGGATAATCGGGGTTTTCTCCATCCGGATTGACGGCATTTGGCTGTGCGAACTGAGTGACATTCAAACCGTTGACCGACGGACTGGTCCAATTGGAATGCTCGAGAGTAAGCCCAATGAAACGCAGGTTTTTAACGGGCGCTTCAGCGCTACCCTGAATCGAAATCAGTGTCTCCAGTTGTGGGGCGATGATTTCCAGGTCGCGAGGGTGCACGCCATCTTCGAGAACCAGAAAGACGAGGCCGCTTTCCGGATCGTGGAACCACTCCCGGGGCGCATCAAGGAAGGTCGGATCATTTTCGAAATAGAAAACGGGAACGTCGTAAAAGCGGATTCCCTTGTTGAATTTGCCAGCGGGTTTCAGCGGAGTGACGCGCACTCCTTCGGCGGTGTGGGAATGTGCCCCGATACGAAGCCGCTGTTGGTACCAATGGATCGGCATGACGATCTCGATGGCGCTCAAGTCGTCAATGGACTCGACGGCTTTCCAGTGTTCGTCGCTGATGAGAGCAACGGGTTTCTCCGGGACCTGCATCTTCCAATATGGTCCGAAACTGGTTTCGGATTCACGATTGGGCGTTCGGGCGCGGATCCCCCTGTCCTGATTGATGTAGAGTTGTCGAAACATAGTGGCGGGCGCTTTGGCCCGGTACATATTCTTGTCCACATCGTGCACCTCCCAGCCTGTGATCCGCACACCGCCACTGATCACCGGCCTTTCGTTAGGGAAGGACTGATAGGTGACGGGCTTTTCTTTCGTGCCGGAATCCTGAGCCGTGAACTCGACCATCCGGGTCAGTGGATAGCGACCGCCTCGGAAATAGACGGTAACCGGCTCGTCGAGGTCGGAATGCAAACCACGGACGAGATTCCTGGCACCCGAGAGAGTCCGAAGCGGTTCCGAAAGGGAACCGGAATGGGAGTCATCGCCATCAGGAGAGACATAAAAGTCAGTTGCGTGGGCGAGCGCGGCGGAGAGGAGAAGACAGCCAATGTGTCGTGATACCATTCTCATGGAGACTTGTTGAATTCGTAGCTTGGCGCGTGTTGGATGCCAGCATAATCGGCCGAGGTGCCGACAAATCGAGGCTAACGGTGGCGGACCGGGCAATAGTGGACGAATTCACCGAATGACCCACTGCTCAGTCATCCTCGCCTCGGTTGTCGTCGCTCGGTTCACCACCGGAACGGATCAGGATCTTCTGGAAAGTACTCCTGGTAGCCGGAAGGTGAGACAACTCTCCTCAAAAAATTGAGCCAATCCCCGAGTTTTTGTTCCCCCGAACATGTTCTACGGATCTGCTGACATTGACAAGACCATCTGCAGTCATGAATTCAGTGATTGCCTCGAAACTCTGCTCCGGAGCTTCCTCCAGTTCTTCAGCCCTACCAATGGAAGGAACGTCGGTCCCGGCATCCTCATTTCTTAGGAGACTGCTGAAATAACTTTACGCCCGAAACCCCACCCCTCACGCTACCAAACAGGTCAAAAAATCGACTGCAAATCACTGAAAGCGACCGAATCCCCTATGAAATCCAAATCAAAAACCTCAACAATCACAGCCTGCGCAGCCGCGGGATTGTTCGTCTCCACATCTAGCTTGCAGGCGGCAAATAGAACCTACGACGGTGCTGCTTTAGATGATAACTGGGCAACAGCCGGCAACTGGGGAGGCACAAAACCCGGAGCAGGAGACAATGCCATCATAAATGGAATCACTCCTGGCTTGAGGACCGTCAACGTCGACACCACTGAGTCAATCAGTCGGTTGTGGACTGGGACAAACACCACTTCGGCGAATGCTTTGGAAATCAATATCCTTTCCGGGGGAAGTCTTAGCACCTCGGTAGCCAGCCAATTGTCACAAAGAAGCGGAAGCGTCGTCATGAACCTCAATGGGGGCAGCTATTCAGCAGCCGCCTCTCTGGAAGTCGGGACAGCAGGTAGGCTGAATGTTGTCAATGCTGCTAGCACGGCTACTTTTCAGGTCGCATCAGGTGATGCGGCGTTCATTAAAGGTAATTTCAACCAATCAGGAATTGTAAACATTTCCGCCGGCAAAATAACGATCAATGACGCTGAAGTTGGCGACACCGGAACAATCAGAATCTGGAAAGAGGGCGTTTCAAACGAGGGGACGGTCAACCTCACGGAAAATGGCACATTGGAGGTCACCGGACTTGGCGCGAACACAGACGTTGTAAAGCTTGTGGGCACCTACAACCTCAGCGACAACGCCATCCTCAGTATGACTGGCGGACAGGTCCAAGGAGACAGCACACGCTTGAACATGACGATCAATGGCAGCAATATTACAGTTGGCACGTCATTCCTGAACCTCGCTGGGCTTGCGGGTGGAACCTTCAATTTCAATTTTGATGAGTTCGGAGTGTCGGCATTTGAATCCCAGGTTTGGACACACCTAAGCGGTGTGACGATCAATGTTGACGGGTCAAACTACACAGGTGGGGCTGGAGTCTTCGACCTGTTCAGCATGAGCAACCTCCTCAGCGAAGCAAATCTCGCCAATATCGAGCTCACCGGCTTCTCTGGTGTCGAAGGGGTTGATTACTACTACGAGCAAAGCTCAGTGGACAACTACTCAAGGATCGTCATCGTTCCTGAACCCTCTGCCCTCGCCCTGTTGGGCATGGCTGGGTTCGGAATCTTCCTGCGCCGCCGCAGGAATGCCTGATAGCAAATTTCATGAGTAAATTTGACGATCGGGCGTGATCTACTATCGCAGCCGATCTACCATGAAGTCGTGAGGTCGGAGTCAGGTGCCCCGCAAAAAGCAAATTCCATCAATCCGAAATCTTGTGGATTGATGGACATTGTTTCCGTCCTTTCCCAAGGATTAACCCTCACCTCTCGACATGAAGAAAGCTCCACCCCGCCTTCTCCTAGTTCTTATCGCCCTGCTGGTAACGACCTCTTATACCAACGCGGTTCTTTCCATCGTTGAAACCGTCGGACTCGAAGATATTGAAAAAGGCGATGACACAGACAATACGTCCAACGAAATACGATCAGGCTTTCGACTGTTGAAGAGTGGCCTTAACGAACAGGCCTTCAAAGAATTCAATATAGCGGCCAATCGCGGCGAACTAACCGCCTACATGGCTCTTGGCGTGATGCACCGCGATGGTCTCGGGACACCCGAGAATCTCAAACTCGCCAAGGCGAACTTCAAGAAGGCCTACGACAAAGGCAACACGGCCGCTCGTGACGAACTCGTCTTCCTGCGCTTCGCCGCACCCGAAACGCCGGAAGAGTTTTCAACCGCACGTACTCGACTGGAAAAATATGCCCGCAATGGCATGGCCGTCGCGCAGTTGCGGCTCGGCATGGCGCACCTTACCGGCTACGGCTATACCGCCGATGCGACCAAGGCGATCAACTACCTGACCCAGGCCACGGAATCCACTGGCACATCCAGAAGCAATGCAGCATTCGCACTCGGCCAACTTTTCCGCGATGGCAACCTCGATCCAGAGGTGAAACCGGACAGTAAGCGCGCCGAAACCTGGCTCAAGATCGCGGCCGAAGGCAAACACCTTGGTGCCATACGCGCTCTCGGTGAGTTCTACCTGAGCACGGACCCCAACCGACAGAACTTCGCGGCCGCCAAGACCTGGTTCTCCCTGCTCGACCAACTCGGCGACCCCTACGCTCTCTATTATCTGGGAGAGATGAGCGAAAGCGGATCGGGATGCCAAAAATCACAGGAAACCGCATTGAACTATTACCAAAGGGCGGCAAAGAAAGAGGTGCCGCCAGCCATCTACCGCCTCGCCTACTTCCACGAACACGGGCTCGGCGGATTGAAAGAGGACAAGGACAGGGCGATCGACCTCTACCGTCAGGGAGCCGGACTCGGCCATTCCGTCTGTATGTACAACCTCTCGGTCATGCTCGATGCCATGGATGACAAACCGGATATCAAAGCCGAAGTCATACCCTGGCTTCTGCGCTCTGCGAGCGCTGGGCTGGCAGATGCAGAGTATTCGGCCGGCATGCGCTACCACGAAGGGAATGGCGTTCAACAGGATTTCATCGCAGCCGCAGCCTGGTTCGACCGCGCTTCACGTTCCGGCCATTCACAAGCGCAGTTGAATCTCGGTGTATATTATGAAAATGGTCAGGGCCTAGTGCGCGACTACAGATCGGCACGGCGCCTCTTCGAGCTCTCCGCCAAAGGCGGCAACCCCGCCGGACAGATCAAATACGCCGAAGCCCTGGCCAATGGAGCCGGGGGCAAACAGGACCTGCCCGAAGCCTACTTCTACGCCCAAACCGCCGCCAAAGCTCCCGATAATCCAGTGGCGGAAATAGCGATCAAACTACGCGACGTTTTGACAAGAACCATGACTCCCGAGCAACTCGCTGAAGGCATGAGGCTACTCAATGAACCCGCATCGCAAGCGACCAAATGAACCCATTCATTCAAACGGGCGTCCGCTCGTAGTTGTCAGCCTCTTTCCAGCAGCAGCCTCCTGATTGGCGAAGGAAGTTGTGCTGGGAAAATCCCAAAGACAACCAAACGAACAAAACCAAATTATATGAATTCGAAAAAGGCACTCGAAAAGCGTCTGGATCACCTGGAATGCAACTGCAGGAACCTCCGGCGAGCCCTGGCAGGTGTAGTGATCGGGGGTGCCGCAGTCTTTCTTGTCGCTGCCGCCCCCAACCCCGCCAAGGAGGCTCTTCAGACAAGAAGGCTCGAAGTAGTGGATGCCGATGGGAATGTTCGGGTGCGTATCGGTCCGGCTGACGAAGGATACGGACTGGTCGTGTATGACGAGGACGGCGCATCCCATGCAACGCTAACGGACGCGCCCCTTGGTGCCGTAATGAGCCTCAAAAAGGGAGGTGGCGGCATCACGCTTATGGCCATGGAGAAAGGATGCGGGATAACGATGCGTGACGAGAATGGAAAGCCACGCGCTCTGGTTGTCCATCAAAAGGATCGCTCCGAGATCCTACTGAAAGACAAGGAGGGCAATACGGTGTTCTCGGCACCCAAGTGATCACTCCCAAGGCACAACAAAGTCGTTCCAACAAGATTCTCACCAAATGACCGGCATACCTTGGACAGGCTTTCAACCCCAATCCCAAGAAGGCGTTCCACCATTACAACCAAGCACACGAAAGCACCGAAAATGACCCAGATACATCGAGCACTCGCCTACAGCACCATGGCCATACTTCTCGCCTGCGGGATCAGCACGCCTTCGGCGTCAGCCGGCGACCACCCGGGTTGGCCGAAGTTTTCCTGGGACCGGGTTCCGGTGTGCCTCCACTTCGGGATCACCGGCAGAACGATGAACTCCGAGGAACTCAAATTCGTCGCAGACACCAGCAACTTCATCTGCCTTGAAAAGGCTCATGGCATGAAAACCCTCGGGTCGACCGAAAAGGGAATCGCCCACGATGCCAAGAGAATCAAGGAACTGAATCCCGATGCCAAGGTGCTCTTTTACTGGAATGGAATCCTGAATTTCTCTTTCTACGATGTCTACGAGGAAACCAGGAACAATCGCAACCTAGTGTTACGTGACAAACAGGGTAAGCCGCTTCTAAAGGGTGGGAAGACTGGAGTGGAACAATTCAACATCGTGGATGTCAACGCTCGCAAATGGTGGGCTGCCCAAGCGGGAAGGGCAGTCCGCGATTACCACTGCGATGGAGTCTTCATGGACGCTCTCCCGCAGGTGGAGACGCGGATTCCGAAGCAGATCGGGGGTGGGCCGAAATCGAAACAGCAGGCGATCAGCGCAGCGATCGATGTCATGCAGCGGGCAAAATCGGAGATGGGGCCGGACAAAATCCTCCTTTTCAACGGCCTGCGTAACCTTGACCGCGGCAATGCCACCTATGGCAAGCCCTTCCTTGAACATGCCGATGGTGCCATGTTTGAGCACTTCACCTGTTTCGCTAGCCGCACGAAAGAAAGCATCCTCAAGGACATTGACTGGATCGTCTCGGCGGGGAAGCAAGGCAAACTTCTCGTAGTCAAGGGATGGCCGGAACAAGACTTCAATTGGATGAACAAGGAGAAGATGAGACTACCCCAGGAAAAGCTTGCTGAGGAAGCCAAGGAGAAGATCACCTTCTCTCTAGCGTGTTTTCTCGTGGCCGCCCAGGAGCACAGCTACTTTTGCTACAGCTGGGGTTATCGGGAGCGCGGTGGCACGTTTGTGGACTATCCGGAGTTCAAAAAGCCCCTCGGGGCACCGAAAGGCGACTATCGGAAAAATGGTTGGACTCTAACCCGTGAGTTCGAACATGCCTCGGTCCGAGTCGATCTTGGCAAGCGGAAGGCAAAAATCGACTGGCGTTAGGATTCGTCACATTCCGCAGATCAAGATGATGTTCCGAATCCACTTCCTGCTGCTTGCATGCTGGGTCGGCCAAGTTCTTGGTGCCACGCTGCCGAACTTCGTTTTCTTTCTCGGAGATGACATCTCCCCTGAAGATCTCGGCTGCTACGGGAACAAGACGATTCACACGCCAAATATCGACGCGCTGGCCGGAAGCGGCATGCGCTTCACCAACGCGTATCTAACGACCAGTAGTTGCAGCCCAAGCCGATGCAGTATCATCACCGGACGCTATCCTCACAACACCGGAGCACCCGAACTCCACCTTTCGCTCCCGGCCACCCAGATCCGCTTCCCCGAACTTCTACGCGAGGCGGGCTACTACACCGTTCTGTCAGGAAAGAACCACATGTTCGGCAACAAGGACCGCGCATTTGACAAAATCACCCAGGGTGGTGGCCCTGGGCGGGAGGAGGACTGGGTGGACCTCGTAAAAAACCGTCCTAAGGACCAACCCTTTTTCTTCTGGTTCGCTTCGACGGATGCTCATCGGGATTTCGTCATTAGTGAACACGCACCGCAGTACGATCCGGCCGACGTCGTGGTGCCTCCCTATTTACCGGACCACCCAGTCATCCGGCAGGAACTGGCTGACTACTATCATGAGATCAGCCGGCTCGACCACTACATTGGGGAGGTCGTAGGTCAGCTTCGTAAAGAAGGGATCCTAAATCAAACGATCATCATTGTTGCAGCCGATAACGGCCGCCCGTTCCCCCGCTGCAAAACACGGCTTTATGATAGCGGTATCAAGACTCCGTGGATCGTTCAGTACCCGCCACTTGTTCCAGAGCCGCGGGTCTCCGCGAGCCTGATCAGCTCCATTGATCTAAGTGCGACGTGCCTTGATCTGGCAGGAATCGTCAAGCCGCCTTGTATTCAGGGGATAAGCTTCACGCCCATCCTCAAAGACCCCGAATCTACTGTTCGCGAGGTCGTCTTCGCCGAGCAGAACTGGCATGTTTACAGCAACCACTCGCGAATGGTTCGTTTCGGCGACTTTCTCTACATCAAGAACAACTACCGGAACCAGATGAACCTGAGTTACGAATCGGGGGTTCACTATCCCTCCGGGGCCGAACTCTGGAGCCTCTACGCGGCAGGAATGACGAAGCCAGTACATCAACAGGTCTTCGCCAACCCCGTGCCGAACGAAGAACTCTATCACATTTCGCGCGATCCGTATCAACTCCGCAACTCGGTGGATCAAATCGAGTTTAAGCGCCCCCTTGAACGAGCACGAACTTTGCTGCAAAATTGGACCAAACAGACCGGCGACAGTGTACCTGTGAATCCCACCCCCAACCGCCACGCCCCCCCGGGTATCGAAGACGGAAAAGTGGTCCCTCCCGGCGAGAATGGAAGAAGACACCCGGGTGGTGAAATGCCCGGGACCTCCCGGAACGCAGAACGGATTGACCACCCGGGACCAGTGACCCTTGAATAGCGGGAGACACAGAACAGTGCCAAGGTATCCGATTTGGTTACAACGATTCAGGTTCGGGATATCTGCCGAGGCGTTTATTCATGGTCTCTAAATCCGCCGCCTCCACTTCGGTCACAAGGCAGGTGGCAGCAAAAAGGAAGCCGAGCACCCGGGGATCCGCCCCCGGGTGACGACTTCTTACGCGGTTTACAATGGGGCTGCGGGAAGCAACTCGACCCGACACGGGCGGACGTTTCACAGCTCGCGCAGATCTACCGGGCGCGCTGGGCGATCGAGATCCAGTTCCGGGCGTGGAAACAGTTGCTCAATCTGACAGGGCACTCAACCGGAAGAGCAACTAGCACCATATCCAGGCCCTGGTTCTCGCCATAATGATTGCCCACCAGGTCGGCATGAAGATGTCTCAAATGGTTGGCGAGCTGGTGGGGCGCGCACGCCTGAGTTATGAAAAGCTCTATGACATCCTTGCGGTGCGTCTAGTCAAGGTGCGGGACATCGCTGAGCTGTTCGCGTTCGACCCCGACCCGAGACACGTCTGGCGGGACAAACGAAAGCGGAAATCCCCGATAGAAGCAGGCATTCCCCCGTAAACCTGACGCGAGTGATCTGCAGCCACATTGCCCCTGCCTTGGCTGGGGCACTTGTCCCGCGACACCCTCGGCGAGGCGCACTCTCGTCCCATGACCGCCACCGAGCTGCTTGGCAATCCGGTTATCCACCTGGCCGACCTCGTCCATGAAGACCCCGTCGCAGTGCAGTTCCTTCACTGTCTTTCCGGCTTGTCAAGCCCACCATGCCTGCAGCTCAAGATCGAGAATATTGAACTGCTGCGAGCCCTTTCCGACGCACCCTTTGCCAATGAATGTCCCACTCTTTTCGCGCAAGACTTAGTTCTTGTTTTGCTGGGTCTCCCTGTAGGAATCATACATCGGGTAATTCAGCGGCCCATTGAAGTAATACAGCACCCTGATGTTCGAGTTCACCTTCTTCAGGCGCTCAGCGCTATGTCCGAACCCTTCTCCGTTGAGCCCATCTGCTTCATCGCGTATGCCTTCTCGAGGCAGACAAAATTCGAGGTGCTTGCGACATAACGAACCACTTCGTCCGTCATCACCTTACCGTCGCAGCAAAAATAGAAATAGACGGGAACTCTATCCCACGAAAATTCTGGATAGCGAGACTCATTTACCGCACCAGGCGCCGCGAACGCTGACAATGTCAGCGAGCATCCAACCAACAGTGCGGAAAAAACAGGGATGGAGTCAGTGGTAGGCCTTCTCATCCTTCAATATCTTGGAGGAGTTGCTGCCATCCAATCAACCAGACAGCAAGGATCTTCGGAGAAACATCGCAGGCGTGTGCCGCGTCTCTTTCGGATCCCCTCAAAGCGACCGAAGAGTGCAGGAACCTGCTTCCAACAAATGGATTCAGACGTCTGCATACGGACACCTGAAATACCGGAAGACTCAAAGTACCCTACGAAATGAGGATATCCAAATCCCGGCACGGAGCTAGCCTTTCCATAGGATGGTCGGTCCACCGATCAAACTATTTTATTTCGGTCGATTAATCGTTGGCCTACGATCCACAGAGACCCATGAGTATCCCAAAAAACCTGTTTGTTATTCCCGCCGCAGCTTGCTGGGCGTTTCCATTGTCAAGCCATGCCGCTGATGTCGTCCGGACGGTTGCCAGCGGCAGCTGGGCCACAACCAGCGAGTGGGAGGACCTGGGCGACTCAAGCAACCACCTGCCCACTACGGCTGACACCGCCATCATCAACCAGAGCCAAGTCGTGAATGTTGATTCCTTCATTGCGACCGAAGCAGGCCCTGTCCTTATCAACAATACCGACGACACTGCGTTATCGGCGACATTGAACATCAATGAGGGCGGTGATCTGATCACGGGCCCGGTCACCATTGGAGCAGGTAACGACGAGGGGTTTCTCAATATTCTGGGCGGCACACTCAATGCGGGCGGCATGACCGTCACAGCAAACAACTTGCTCAACGCAGTGAACGTCAGCAGTGGTTTGCTCGCTACCGGCTCATCGGCTATAGCAGTTGCGGGCGGTGAGCTGAATGTCAACGGAGGTTCCGTCACTACTTCGACTGCATTTGCTCTAACTGGCGGAGAATTCAACCTATCATCCGGATCCGTCACCATAACCGACCCATCTCCAGACGGAACCCCGTTCCCCGTAATCTCTGCCGGACCAGCGGGAGTCCTGAATGTTAGTGGCGGCGATTTCAATGTCGGAACCTATACAGCGGCCGGGCAGGTCTACACATTGAGTGGTGAAATCAACATCAGCGGGGGAACTTTCGGAGTCAGCGGAACTCAGGGACAAATGAGGAGCGACGACGGGCCGAACGACGACGCCCCGCTGGAAATGACCATCACCGGCGATGACGCCACGGTCAACATCCCGAGATTCAATACAAACAACAGACCCGCGGCGATCCTCAATTTCGTCTTCGACGAGACCGGCGTGAGTCCCGTCAAGGCTCCGGGTTTCATTCATCTCGTGAACACCACCGTCAACATTGACGGCTCCGCCTATACCGGCGACCTCCCGGCCACATTCGAGCTGGTTGTCACTACCAACATCGCTTCCACCGCGCCCACAGTTAACATTACCGGCTTGGGAGCCGAGGGGGTCGGATACACGTTCTCGCAGAGCACCAGTGCAAACAATTTCACTTTGACGCTTCTGGATCCAACCGTCGTCAACCTGGAGTGGGAGGGGGCGACCGACGATAATTGGTCGGAAGCCGCCAACTGGATTGGCGGGGTCGCTCCAACAGGAAGCGGAGACGAAGTGCTGAACTTCCCGAGCGGTTCGAACCTTAGTGTCAACAATGATCTGGCTGCGGGGCTTCCCTTCAGAGGATTTGCCTTCGCAAATACCTTCGATGGCGAGAACTTCACTCTTGGCGGAAGTTCGATCCAGCTCAGTGAGGGAATTACCGCACCAGCGGTCGACGATCCGAACTCAGACTTCATTGAGGACACCATCAATCTGGACATCCAACTGGTGGAAAACGTCGATGTGTCGATCGGCGCAGGCCGCAACTTGAATATCTCGGGGACCGGGATCATCAGCGAGGATGCTTCTCCACGTGGCTTGAACAAGGGAGGCAGCGGCACCCTTACCCTGGGCGGTGCAAATACCTTCACCGGACCGGTGGCGATCAACGAAGGAATCGTCAACGTCACCAACGCCAGTGGTCTGGGAAGCATCAGCGGCAACACCAGCGTTGCGGTGAACGCTGCGGTCCAACTGAGCGGGGACATCTCCGTCGGCGAGAGTCTCGCTCTGGCTGGCACGGGAAATGTCGGAGGTGGTGGTCAACTCGGCTCCTTGCGCAGTGATGGTGACAACACGCTTACCGGAGACATCGCCGGAACGAACTGCCGGATTCAGACCGTTGATGGAACAGGCACGCTTATACTCACCGGCACGTTTACGGGCATGAGCACGCAACCAAACAACTTTGCCGGGAATATACAGTTCGATGGCCCGATCAATGTCACCGGAGCCGTCAACTTTGTCGGATCAGGTGTCAACTTTGCGGATCCGGGATTCGACTTCGGAAACGTGATCGACTTGAACGTTGCCACCAATATCGACAGTGCGTTGCTATTCTTCGATGGGTACGTTCGTCTCGGGGTCAACAATGCCCTCGCCACCAACGCCGATCTGAAGTTTGGTTGGACAGCACAAAACGCCTCCACGGTTGCCTTCGACCTGAATGGCTTCGATCAGACGCTCGGGCGACTCCGCACGGGAGACAACAGCATCGGAGTAAATGGCGACGCAAATGTCACGGGTGGAGGAACCCTGACGGTCAATCTGGATTCCGGCACGGATGAGTATCAAGGCCGGATCACCGACGGCTCGACACCAACCGTGCTTGTTAAGGACGGTGCGGGCACCCTGATCATCAACAACCTGAGCGGAACGCCGAGCAACTATACCGGTTCAACCACGGTGAGCGGAGGCACGCTCAGCCTGGCGCAAGCCGAACTTGCAAATGGCTCGACTGTGTCGATTGCCACGGGCGCGGTGCTGAATTTGACCCACTCGGACATCGATGTGGTTGCGGCACTCAAATTTGGTGACGACTTCCAACCGGTCGGCTTCGTTTACAACGAAGCCAATTCCGGAGGATTCATTACCGGGACTGGCTCCATTCAAGTTGGATCCTCCGCTTATGACACTTGGGCCTCCGGCTTCCCAGGATTGACAGACAACAACTCTTCACTCGATTTTGAAAATGATGGACTCGAGACCGGCATCGAATACGTCGTTGGAGGAGATCCAACCGCCAATGACGCCGGCACCGACGATCTCGCTCCCACCAGCACCTACACCGGGTCGGGACTGGAGTTCGTCTTCCGCCGCACCGATTTGGCAAACGACGACCCAGCGACCACCATCATCGTCCAGTATGGAAGCGACCTAGTCGGCTGGTTCACTGCGGTTGACGGCGAAGACGGCGTGACCATTGAGGTGCCCGGTGAATTCGAACCGGGTGTCGATCAGGTCGTGGTGACACTGCCCTCCTCACTGGTCGGAGACGGCAAGATGTTCGCCCGTTTGTCAGTGACTATCGACTGACCAGTCCGTCCCCATTCAATCATTTCTTGCCAGATCGAGTTCACGCCCGAAGCACCGAACGGACCTGATGCGATATACCGATGAAATCTTCAGTTTGCCTCCTTTTTCTGACGATTACCTTCGGTATTTCCACTGCTACAACAGGAAGCCCATCGATGGAGGAGCGCCGCCAGGAATTCCTGAGTTGGAAATTCGGCATGTTCATCCATTTCAACATGGCAACGTTTTATGAACGGGAATGGGCAAACGGCTACGAAGACCCAGAGTCGTTCTCGCCCGATCTACTGGACTGCAACCAATGGACGGTTGCAGCCCAGGCAGCCGGAATGAAGTACGCGGTCTTCACGACCAAGCACACCGGTGGCTGGTGCCTTTGGGATAGTCAGCATACTGCCTCCCATGACATATCCGCATTTACGAAATTCAAGGATGAGGAGGCTGACCTCGTTAAGGAATTTCTGTCGGCCTTTCGTGCCTGCGGCATCAAGGTCGGGCTGTACTATTGCTTTCCGGGGGACTACGCGGGCAGAAACGGAGCTCCGAAGCCACCAGCGGGCAACCCTGATCTGAAGGGACTTCCGCCGGAAGCTCAGGATGACTACGTCGGCTTCATGAAGCTTCAATTGGAGGAGTTGCTGACTCAGTATGGAAAAATTGATCTGCTGTGGATCGACCAGTTCAATAATGAATATACCGTGGCTCGCTGGCCTGAAATTTTCAAACACCTGAAATCGCTTCAACCAGATTGCATCGTTATCGCTAACAACAGCCGCAACTTCAGCCAGACCGACATTCACAGCTTCGAGTATCCGTTTTTGTCGGAACACAAACCGGAGCAATCGCTGCCGCCTGTGGATAATTCGTATCCCTCGGAAGTCTGTGATAAAATGGGGCCTGAGTGGAATGGCACGTGATTAAGCGGCTTTTCGATAGGTCGATTTGTGTGGAATTTCTTTGAAAACGCGGCGGGGGGCGGTCAGCAACTGGAAGGGTTTGGGTCTTCGTTTCATCGCTCTGGGTTCGAGTCG
>NZ_JBATWY010000169.1:0-6019 GCF_049672945.1 Haloferula sp.
GGAGGTCGGAGGTCGGAGGTCGGAGGTCGGAACGAGTCAGGCCGTCCTCGTCTATTCCGACTTTCAGACTTTCAGACTTTCCGACTTTTAGACCGACCTGTCCGCCGTAGCCTTGGCGAAGGAGGAAACACTGAAGCACCGAAACATTGGCTACCGACTCCTAGGGTGAGGCGACAGGGCAGGAATGCCCTTGCTCCCTTTTGCTTTCCGCTTTCAGTTTTCCACTTTCAGCTTTTCCCACTGACGACGTCCGCAAAGTAGGGGATGGTGCGGTCGAGGCCTTCGTCGAGGTCGACGGTGGGTTGCCAGCCGAGCTCGGTGGTGGCGAGGGTGATGTCAGGCTGGCGCTGGAGGGGGTCGTCGCCAGGCAGCGGATGGAAGGTGAGCTTGGATTTGCCGCCGACCTTCTTGAGGACTTTTTCGGCAAGCTCGAGCATGGTGAATTCGCCGGGGTTGCCGATGTTGACCGGGCCGGTGAGGGTCGGGTGGTTCATCAGGCGGACGAAGCCTTCGATGAGGTCATCGACGTAGCAGAAGGAACGGGTCTGGGTGCCATCGCCGTAGATGGTGATGTCCTCGCCCTTGAGGGCCTGGACGATGAAGTTCGAGACGACCCGGCCGTCGTCGGGGAGCATGCGCGGGCCGAAGGTATTGAAGATGCGGACGACGCGGATCTCGACGCCGTTCTGGCGGTGGTAATCGAAGAAGAGGGTTTCGGCGCAGCGTTTGCCTTCGTCGTAGCAGGCGCGGATGCCGATCGGATTGACGCTGCCCTTGTAGCTTTCCGGCTGGGGGTGGATTTCGGGGTCGCCGTAGACTTCGGAGGTGGAGGCCTGGAAGACGCGGGCGTTGACGCGCTTGGCGAGGCCGAGGCAGTTGATGGCACCCATCACCGAGGTCTTGGTAGTCTTGATCGGGTTGTGCTGGTAGTGCGGCGGCGAGGCCGGGCAGGCGAGGTTGTAGATCTGGTCGACTTCGAACTTGAAGGGGTCGATGACGTCGTGTCGGACCATTTCGAAGTACGGATTGCCTAGTAGGTGGGCGATGTTCTTCTTGCGGCCGGTGAAGAAGTTGTCGAGGCAGATGATGTCGTGCCCCTCGTTGAGGAGACGTTCGCAGAGATGGGAGCCGAGGAAGCCGGCTCCGCCGGTGATGAGGATGCGCATGGGGAGAAGAAAAGCGGAAAGTTGAAAGCGGAAAGCTGAAATTTAAAGGCAGAAAGCGGACAACAGAAAGTTGGAAGCTGAAAGTTGAAAATTAAAGGCAGAAATCTAAAGTCAGAAAGGGGAAAGTTGAAATAGGAAGAGGTGGGGCGCTAGTCGCGGGTGCGGATGATGATGGTGGTCATGATGGCGATCAGCTCGTTGGCCTCGCTTTCAAGGGGAATGGTGGATTCTTCGGTGATGCCGCACTCCTCGCGCAGGAGTTCGAACCAAAGCTGCGCTTCATCCGCCTCTTGGAGTGCTCCGCCCAGTTTTGAGATGAATTCGGCATCGGACCGGGCGCGGGAAGCTTCCCGCACATGAGCGGCGACGGAAGTTCCCGCACGGAGCATCTGCTTGCCGCATACCTGCGTCTCAGGCTGATCCTTCGGAAGTGCTACGAAGAGCCGGATCACGGCGGCGGCAAAGCGTTTCGTCCGCTCCCTGAATGCGTCCGGCAATCTCCCTTTCCTCATGGCTTCCGTTCTCCAGTTTCAGATTCCAAATTTCTGCCTTCTACTTTCTGCCTTCTACTTTCTGCCTTCTACTTTCTGCTTTCTGCTTTCTGCTTTCTGCTTCCCCCCCTCACGCTGCCGCCCTTGGTCGATTTTCCTTGGGTGAGGAAAAAACCGTGTGGTTTGAAGTGTCAGGGGGATGTCAGGTCGCGGAGCGAGGTGGCTCAGCTTGTGTTAGAACAGATTGCCGGTTTTCAGTTTTCAGTTTTCTGCTTTCTGCTTTCTGCTTTTCCTCCGTCTAGCAGGGTCAGCGCGGGGATCAGGTCTTGGGTGAGTTCGTGCCAGCGCTGGAGGCTGGAAAGGCGTTCGTTGAGATGGGCGGGAAGGTGGTCGTCGGCCTGCTGGGTGGCCTCATCGAGGAGGCGGCCACCGGCTTCGAGGCCGGGGAGCAGGGTTTCCTCGAGGAAGCCAGCGGCGAGGCGGCGCATGGAGAGCTCGGGGCGGTAGTGGGTGCCGCGTTCGCTGGGGATGACGACGATTTCGACGGCGCGCATGCGCTCGAGGAGTTTGAGGCCGGTGGAGGCGCTGGCTTTGCTCAGGCCGGAGCGCTCGACGACCTGGGTGAAGCTGATCGGGGCGTCGGCGACAAAGAGGGTGCTGTAGATCTGGGCGGCGGAGCGTGGCAGGCCGACGGTATCGGCGACGCGACAGAAGTAGCCAGTGATCGAATCGGTCACGGCAGTCTCAGAGAGGCTCGGGGGAGTCTGAGGCACGAGGGGAGAAAGCACATTCAGAGCCATGTGTTCAAGCTTTTCTGAACCAAATGAACAAACTCCCGCGGTGCCGAGTGCCGAGTGCCGAGTGCCGAGTGCCGAGTGCCGAGTGCCGAGTGCCGAGTGCCGAGTGCCGAGTGCCGAGTGCCGAGTGCCGAGTGAGCAGTGAAAGGCCGTCGAAGGTCCGAAGGTCCGAAGGTCCGAAGGTCGAAGGTCGAAGGTCGAAGGTCGAAGGTCGAAGGTCGAAGGTCGAAGGGCGAAGGGCGAAGGGCGAAGGGCGGAGGTCGAAGGGCGAAGGGCGGAACGAATCAAGTCGGTCCCATCACTTCTCACTTTCGACATTGAGACTCTCCGACTTTTAGACCAAGACGCCGAAGTAAGGGCTACCTGATGCGGTGACAGGGCGGCCGCCTCCGCAAAGCTTCGTCCGCCGCTGAAGCTAGGGCGGATAGGATGACGCGCCGGGGGAATGCCATTGCTCCCTTCTTCTTTCAGCATTTCAGTTTTCAGCTTTTCAGCGCTCCCCTCAAACCTGAAACAGCGACGTCACCGACTGGCCGCCGGCAATCCGTCGGATCGCTTCGGCCATCAGCGGGGCGATGCCGCAGACGTGGACTTTTTCCCCGCTGGCCTGAGGGACCGAATCGGTGGTGATGACCTCCTCGATGGCCGAGTTCTTGATCCTTTCCCGGCCCATGGTGTCGAGCACGGCGTGGGATACGCCGGCAAAAATGCGCTTGGCGCCCCGGGCTGCCAGAATTTCCGCGGCCGCGCAGAGCGTCCCGGCGGTCTCGGTCATGTCGTCGACGAGGATCACGTCACGACCTTCGACGTCGCCGATCACGTTCATCGCCTCGACCTGAGTGGCGCTGACGCGGTGTTTGGCGACGATGGCCAGCTCGGCGCCGATGGCATCCGAATAGGCGCGCGCCAGCTTGGTGCCGCCGACATCGGGCGAAACGACCGTCAGTCCGGAAGGATCCCCGACCTTCTCGCGGATGTAGCCGATCAGCGCGGGCTTGGCATAAAGGTGGTCGACCGGGATATCGAAGAAGCCCTGGATTTGAGGCGCGTGCAGGTCCATCGTCAGCACCCGGCTGACACCGGCGGAGGTCAGCAGGTTGGCGACGAGTTTGGCGGTAATCGGCACGCGCGGCTGGTCTTTCCGGTCCTGGCGGGCGTAGCCGAAGAAGGGCATCACGGCGGTAATCCGCTCGGCGGAGGCGCGGCGAGCGGCATCCACCATGATCAGCAGCTCCATGATGTTGTGATTCGTCGGCGGGCAGCTCGGCTGGACAATGAAGACATCCTCGCCCCGGATGTTCTCGTTGATCTTGACGAAAGTCTCGCCATCCGGGAACGAAGTCACACTGACGTCCGCGAGTCGGGTTCCGAGTTCTCCGGCGATGCGCTCAGCGAGCGCCCTGTGAGCGGTTCCAGTGATCAGCTTCATGAGACGGTGCGCAAGGGGCGGATTGTTGACAGGCACCATGGGATCGGCAACCCTGCATCCACAGGAAAGATGGAAAACCCTCCAAACGAAGAGGCCACGCGCCCAAAAGAATCTGTCATCTGGCCCGGCGCCATCGCCGCGGCGATGGTCGTGGCCATCTTTTACTTCCTGGTGAAAGGTTTCGGACCCGACCAGTCCCAGAGCCCGCTGGTCTGGCTGAAGTCCGCGTGGAACCCGGAAACCGACTTCGAACACGGCTTCATGGTGCCGATCATCATGATCGGTCTGCTCGGCTGGCAATGGAGGGCGCTGCGCGACGGGGCGACCGAGGGCGATTGGCGCGGGCTGGTCATCGCGGTTTGTGGCGTGATCGGATTCGTGCTTGCCCACCGCACCGGACAAGCGCGTCTGGCGGTGGCCGGCCTGCCGCTGATCCTGTGGGGCTCGGCCTGGTTCCTGTGGGGCTGGCAAGTCGCCAAAATGACCTTCTTTCCGCTCTTCCTGCTGTGGCTGGCGGTCCCCCTGCCCCAGTTTCAACAAGCCACCACCGAACTGCAGATCCTTTCCACCAAGCTCGCCAAAGTCGGCTGCGGATGGTTCGGCGTCGATGTCGAGGTGCGGGGGACGCAGATTTTCTCCGTCGGGGACAAATGGGCTCCACTGGAAATCGATGAAGGCTGCGGTGGCATCCGTTCGCTGATGGCGCTGATCCTGATTTCCTCGGTGTGGGCCTACCTCGCCAAGATGCCACTTTGGAAAAAGATCATCCTTTGCCTCTCGGCCTTCCCGCTGGCCATTCTCGGCAACATGCTGCGGCTCACCTCGATCTTCGTGATCGCCGAATACGGCAACCCGGAATTCGCCCGCAATACCTGGCACGACTGGTCCGGGCTGCTGATTTTCTACCCGATCTCGCTGGTCATGCTGCTGGTCCTGCACTCGATTCTCGAAGGCGGCATGCCCAAGCTCAAACGACTCAAGTCCCGCAAGCGGGTCGTCACCCGCCAAGCCTCCGCCAACTGATCCGATGAAGCGCTCCCTCATTCTCACCCTCGTCCTCGGGCTCGGCCTTTCCGCCATCTTCGCGATGCCGGAATTCAAGCAGGCCGAGTGTGCGCTCGATACCGAAATTCCGGACCTGATCAGTGGCGGACGCACTGCGAAGTACCCCGCCTCCGACAAGGAGCTCGCGATCCTCGCCAAAGACACCGAGTTCTCCAAAGCCAAGTGCCTCATTCCCCGCAAAGAGGAGATGTCCTACATCACCATGGAAAGCCCGATGGATTTGATCGACCTGTCGATCGTGCTCTCCGGCTACGACCTCGCCAACTCGATCCACCGCCCCGAACGCTGCATGCCGGCACAGGGCCACAAGATCATCAGCAGCCAGGCGGACCACCTCGAACTGGACAACGGTGAATCGATTCCGCTGACCCGGCTCGTCTCGAAACTGACCGTCGCCACCGGCTCGCCCGAGGACCAGCAGCACATCACCTACGACAGCCTCACCTACTACTTCTTCGTCGGCAACCGCGAGATCACCAACAGTCACACCGAGCGGACGCTGATCGACATCAAGGACCGGGTGCTCCACGGTAAAGCGCAGCGCTGGGCCTACGTCAGTGCCTCGATGCAGTTTCTCGACCAACCGGATCCGCCCTTCGGTGCGCCGCCGACCCTCGAAAAAGCGGACAAAAAAATCCGCGAGCTCCTGAAGGAACTCGCGGAAAGAAACATCGACTGGGACGACGTGAAGGCCTGAGGGTTTTCGGCGGGGAAGGCTTTTAGTCCCCTATTCCCGGGGTGGCTCGGGTTGCACTCGGGCGTTTTCGAGGAACTCGATGGTTTGGTCTAGATCCTTTTGGAATGGCGAGCAATCGAGCATCCAGTAGTAGGGGTGATGCAATGCCTCGGACTCCGAAACAAGGTCGCGCGCGCGCAGGAACTCATGCAATGCCTCACCCGCCCGTCGTTCCTGCATCCATCGAAAGTACCACTCGCGGTGAATGGCCTGCGCCAGATGGAATCTCCCTCGAAACACCGGCTCAAGAAAACCCTGCAGCTCGATGGTCCGTTGCAGTTCTGCTTCGGCCTCATCATGGCGTCCTGCGACGGACAAGGCATTCCCAAGATTGA